>NZ_BAAHYK010000007.1:0-165885 GCF_054657595.1 Desulfocicer niacini | reverse complement strand
GATGAGTCTTCTGATAGCTACTTCAAAATATTATGATGTCCTCCATGTTTTACACTTTCTTATCCCGTTGGGAGTGCTCAATCTTGCCTTAATTGCTATCGGTGCTTACCTGATTATCCGCTCAATAACTCGAATGAGACATTACGATCGTATTATTAATAAAATCAAGCGAAAGCATAGTATAATTGGGAAGTTTGTTAAGTGAATTTATGAAAGAATCCTAACGAATAAGGATAAATTGTGTGAGGAACGAACCACAATCTTATCCATTGGTTGGACAAGCCCTGCCATATGATAAGAAAATATCTTTTGGGGAACGTCGAATAGGTGATGCGCCTTCAATAAAATAATCTTTTTCAAGACACAGAATTGTATTAACCCATAATCAGGCTTTTAAAAAAAGTTTTTTATATCATAAAAATTTCGCCTCCTGTTTTTAAATGAACTGCAGCTTTTGCCATTAAAAAAAATCAACCGGGTGTCCCTGAATTTACCCTATCTCCGGAATCCAGGGATTTGTCATGTTGTGCTGACTTACCCGCGGAGACTATGCCTTATATGCTTGTTTCTGTTCGTCGGCTCATAGTTTTGCACTCGGGCCTTCTTCAGACCTTTCCTCGCGAAAACGCCTTTGCCGTCGGCTAATGTTTGTGCCATGATCTGTTGATCATGGCAGGATTCACACATAGGGAACTTGCACTCCATAAGTTCACACCCATACCGGGCGCACACAAATGTTTACACCGGACCGCAATTCGCTGTTGCAAGTCGCGAGTGCATCGGTCATGGTGAATTCATCATTAATCGACCATCGACGTAGCGGCCGTTGAAACTGGTGATGTGGCTTACGAATAACGCAAGTAAGCGTAAATTTTGTTTATGTTGCGCATATTTTATAAAAGCAATATAGTAAAAACACCATTTCCAAGCCTACCCAATGGACAGGGGGGCGGCTGCCGAAATAAAATACCTTCCAAAAAGCATTAGTAGAGCCATTGCTCAAGCTTAATCATGTTAATCGATTTCGTTATAAATACCTATTGAAATCGAAACATCGCGTTGTCGTTACATCGTGTAATAACAATGCCAGTACGCGTAATATTCAGCAGCCCCATTTTTTATAACAAAATCAATGCTTTATTTCGACAGGAGGGCTCTATGGTAAAAATCAGGACAGCCCAGATATACGAAGATATCATTGAAACAATACGTGACCCCCTTTTGATACTGGATCAAGACCTCAGGGTAGTTTTAGCCAGCCCTTCCTTCTATGAATTTTTCAAGGTAAAAACGGAAGAGACCGTGGGCCAACGCATCTATTACCTGGGCAATAAACAGTGGGATATCCCTAAGCTGCGGGAACTGTTGGAAACCATCCTTCCTGAAAAGACCACCTTTAATAACTATGAGGTTGAACACGTTTTTTCCAGCATCGGCAGGCGCACAATGCTGTTGAATGCCCGGCAGATTAAACGAGCGATGGGCAAGGAGCGGATCATCCTGCTTGCTATCGAAGACATCACCCAGCGTAAGCAATTGGAAGATATGTTAGCAGAATCGTTAGAGCGGTACCGGAAAGTTTTTGACACATTAAAAGACGGGATATTGCTTTTCGAAAAAGACGGATTAACAATTCGTCATGTGAATCCGGCCATCGAGGCGATGCTGGAATATTCCAAAGAGGAACTCATCGGCAATAATTTGGAGAATATCGTTTTTCCGGATGATATTGGTTCGTATCAGGAAATGAAGAAGACATTGAATGATGTCGGCATTCTTCATTACAGAGCTGCGCGGATAAAAAAGAAGACCGGGCAAATTTTTGATACCGATATTTATATGATCGATAAGACAGATTTAGTGCAGTGTGTTCTCGGCAATATATCCAAGCGCAAACAAGTGGAGGCATCCTTACATTCGAGCAATGAGAAATTTCGCTCTATTATGGACAACATCGGTATAGGCGTGGCCTTGATCAGTCCCGCAATGGAGGTACTCGAACTGAACCAAAAGATGCGAGAGTGGTTTCCAGACCTCGATCCACGCATCTCCCCGATTTGCTACCAGGCATTCAACAACCCACCGCGTGATGCGATCTGCGATTACTGCCCGACGTATAGGACATTAAAAGACGGATTCGTTCATGAAAACACGACCATAACGCCAGCGGCGAACGGTCCCCGAAATTACCACATCGTTTCGTCACCCATATTCGACAAAAATGGAGAGGTGACTGCCGCCATCGAAATGGTCAATGACATAACCGAACGGATAGCACTGGAAAAACAGCTTCGCCATTCCCAGCAGCTCGAATCCATAGGGACTTTGGCAGGTGGTATCGCTCATGATTTTAACAACATTTTATCATCCGTGATAGGGTATACAGAATTGGCTCTTGATATAACTGATAAAGGTATAGAGCTGGAAGAATACCTTGAAGAGATACATACGGCTGGAAAACGGGCAAAAGATCTTGTCAAACAGATACTGACGTTTGCCCGACAAGCTGAGGAAGAGGTAAGGCCGATTCAGGTTGATGTAATCGTCAAAGAAGTGCTTAAATTTATTCGCTCATCTCTGCCAACTACCATTGAAATCAAGCAAAACATTGAAAGTGATGCTTTGATCATGGGAAATGCAGCACAGGTTCATCAAATCATGATGAATCTTTGCACCAATGCCGCCCATGCCATGAAAGATGGGACTGGTGTACTGGAAATCAATTTGGAGGAAGTACAGACTGATTTCGGCTTGTTTCCGCCTGCAGTGGATGACTTGCAAATGGGAGATTATCTTAAATTGTCCGTATCAGATACCGGCAGCGGTATTTCACCGAGCGTCATCGGGCAAATTTTTGTTCCGTATTTCACCACCAAAGACATTGGTGAGGGCACAGGGATGGGGCTTTCAATGGTGCATGGCATTGTTGAAAATCATGGCGGAAAAATAACGGTTGATAGTGAATTGGGAAAAGGAACTACTTTTACGATCTATTTGCCGGTAACCAAACCACAAAATACCTTCCACCCATATAAACAAAGTGAGCTGCCTCTCGGGACAGAGCGGATTCTGTTTGTTGACGATGAGCTGCCCATCGCCAAATTGGGCGGTCGGATTTTAGAAGGGTTGGGATATAAGGTGAATGTTCAAACCAGGAGTATGGAGGCATTAGAATTGTTTAAAAACAACCCGAACGATTTTGATCTGGTTATCACGGATATGTCGATGCCGAATATGCCTGGCGATATGCTGGCCGCTCAGCTAATAAAAATCAGACATGATATTCCTGTAATCCTTTGCACCGGATACAGCAAAAAAATCTCAGAACAATTAATAGCAGCAATTGGTATAAAGGCAATTGAAAACAAGCCGGTTTTGAAGGCTGATCTGGCAAAAACCGTCCGAAAAGTACTGGATGAGCCCAAAGGCTAATATTGCGTTTAATTATCCTATGCACAAGTTTCAAGGGAACAGAAAAAATTCAGAATAGCGAATGAATGCTGCACGTTTAGGTATCTAAGAGGTTGCTGCTGTTAATATGCCTTTTTGAATGTCTCGTAAAGATCATTAATTGTTTTACCAATATTGACTTTGGAAAATTGAAGATGGAACATGGATGGTATCGGCAAGGTAAAGACATCACATAATCGGGTACACCACCCCACAAGCGGGTCAGTATAGGGCGGTTCATTTAAATCTGAACATATCTGCGGCCACAACTCGCGGATAGTAGAGAAAGGGTATAACCAGGCGCTGAAAATGAAGCCACTCGCTGACACTCGTAATGCGCCTCCGCTTTAACCTTGTGCGTGAAAACTAAGGGAAAAGGGAAACATAGACATTTCCGACCCACAGTTACGGAAAAATGCGAAGGGTCTGCTAAAGGAAGCATGGTGAGAATTCACCTTCTAAGGAACAATCCAACAACGCCATGATCCGCAACGAGACCGGCCGCAAGCAAATCCAGAAACGACATATCACGCCATCGGAATTGATGACATATGCGTTGGGAAATTGACGATTTTCCCAAAAAATATCCCCATCCGAAAAGAAGGATAATCACAACGGAACAATTTATAAAATAAAAAATTCATAAATACAATCACTTAAGACCACACAACAAATTTTTTAAATATTGCTCTTAAACAACGGTACAAAACCTGCATATTAGAATACAGGTTTAATCACAAAATAAATATTTGGGCAATATCATGAACATTTCTAATACCACATCCACGCAGATCCTTTTCCCCAATTTGTCAGGAAAAAACTCACAGATAGCTGCCGGCGACAGCTTTTTTCCAGACCCATTCCCATTACAGACAGATACCTTTCATATCAAGAGTTCCGCCATGGCCCAGACGGCCCCACCAATGAATGAATTTAATAAGGAAACTTCCACTGACAAACAAGGTGGCATTGAAAAACTTCCGGAGAAGCCAGGTGTCACGCCAAAAACCACGTTCACATTTAGGGATTTTCTTGATGTTATCAATCCATTACAGCATCTCCCCATCGTCGGCAACATCTACCGCGCCATCACCCATGATGAAATAAAGGCACCGGCACGAATTTTGGGTGATGGCCTTTTTGGAGGCATGGTGGGTGCAGCCATAGGGATTGTAAATTCAATTTTTTCAAAGCTAACAGGCAAGGATATCGGGGAACATGTTGCAAGTCTTTTCAAAGAAAATGATACCATTGCCTCACACACTCAAACAGACCAGGACGGAGAAAAAAAAGAGGCGTTGCATGCATCTTCCCCCGAGGGGATCCCAATGGCATCGGTATCACTCACACGCACCTTTCCAGATGCCCTTGTGAAAACAGCAGACAGCCTCCAATCATCTCTGGAGAAAAATATTGGAAATATACACCCCGCAAACAACACAACCGCCCCAGGGCTGAGGTCCATCCCCTTTGAGCAAAGGCTTGCTCTGGCTGATTACCAACGCATTGCTGCACAATTACAGATGTTTAACAATAAAGATGAACCCATGGAATCAACACTGGACCTTTACCATTAAAATTTCAGGACTGTTATCATGTCAGGAAGCACTGGAAAATACAGCAACTGTCATCTCCTGCCCTTTTTTTTTCTACCCTTTCTCCCATGCCGGTCAGGCGGTGCCATTTTAACCAGTTTCGGGTCAAACCGTGCGATGATTTCCACAAGATCCTTTTGTTGATCCATCACCGTCTCAATGGTTTTGTATGCCATGGGCGCTTCGTCAATGCCGGCAGAAATCAGCGTTACCCCTTTTGCGGCAAGCACGGCTGTAATCTCAGGCCAATCAAACTGTTTGATTGCCGCAGTGCGGCTCATGCATCTTCCAGCCCCATGGGCTGCGGAACAAAGAGACGCCTCATTGCCAAGCCCCCGGACGATAAAGGTCGGCGATGCCATGGATCCGGGAATCACTCCTAAAATCCCCTTACCGGCAGGAGTTGCCCCTTTTCGGTGCACGATCACCTCCCGTTTTCCCAGCTGTGTTTCCCATGCAAAGTTGTGATGATTCTCCAGGGATAAAAGAGAAGTTGCCCCCAGATGATTCAGCACGCTTTGGTGGATAATATCATGGTTTGCCGCCGAGTATCTGCCCATAAGTTCCATGGCCAGCCAGTATTCCCGGCCCTCTGAGCTTTTAAGGTCCAGCCAGGCAAGGTTGTTTAAATTTTTGGGAAGTTCCGGGTGAAGTCTCTTGGCAAGTGTACTGTAATGTTTTGCAATATCGGCGCCGGTGCCTCTGCTGCCGCTGTGGGTCATCAATGCCAGATACACCCCTTTTTCAAGACCAAGCGCATCGTTGTCAAGCACCAGGCGTCCAAATTCGGCAAAATGGTTGCCGGAGCCCGAGGTGCCCAGCTGTTTCCAGGCCCTATCCTTTAACGATGCCACCGGGTGGCAGAAGGACCAGTCATCATCCATGACCCCGTGATTTTTGGGCCTTGCAAAGGTTGCGCCCACCCCAAACCGGGTTTCGGTTTCCAGGGCGATTTTAAATTTTCCCCGGTTTTCTTCATACGCGTTAAAAGGAATATCAAGAAGGGTCATCTTTACCCTGCAGGCAATATCCACCCCCACGGCATAGGGGATGACAGCACCTTCAACGGCCAGAACGCCGCCAATGGGAAGCCCATACCCCTGGTGGGCATCGGGCATCAAGGCACCCTTTATGGCGATGGGAAGGGAACAGGCATCGTCCATCTGCTGCACCGCCCCGGCATCAAGATTATCCCCCCAGATTCGGTAGGGAGCCATCTTCTGATTTTTTTTATCATGGGTCATTGGTTGCGCCCTCCCCCAGACATGTCACCAGAAAAAGCGTGATCTTTAAATTTTTCTTTTTATATGAAAAGATCGCCTTCAAGCCTACCTCAGCAGAGCCCCTCCCCCGATGGGCAATAGGAACCGGACAATTGAGCTGTCTACAGTTCCGGTCCGAGACCATTGCCCGTCGGGGCGGCGGCGGTATAATACCATTTGGCTCCGCGTCTACGACCCTATATTTGTTGTATCCGACAGGACAGCTATCCCCTATTTTCTAACTGCCATACACCATCCGGGGAAGCCAGGTAACAAGGACCGGGAAAAAGGCAATGATGGCAAGCCCGATGAGCTGGATAATCACAAAGGGAATAATCCCCTTATAAAGATCCATGGTTGTGATTTCCGGGGGACACACCCCCTTTAAATAAAACAACGACGGGCCAAAGGGCGGGGTCATAAAGGATGTCTGGAGGTTCACGGCAAACATAATTCCGAACCACAGCGGATCATACCCGTAGTCAATAACAATGGGGGCTATGATGGGAATATGGATATAGGTAATTTCAATGAAATCCAGAAAAAATCCCAGCACAAAAATAAAGATCATGACCATGCTCACCAGTTGCCAGCCTGACAAATGCAAGCTGTCAATGAATTCCCGCAGCAAATCATCACCACCAAGGCCCCGGAAAACAAGGGCAAAACAGGTGGCCCCCATGATGATGATAAACACCATGCAGGTCATCTTTATGGTGCCTTGGGCCACCTCATGGAGCAGCTTGAACGAGAGGTTCCCGTTAAAGGCAGTTAAAAGGACCGCCCCAACAGCTCCCATGGCCCCGGATTCCGTTGGGGTGGCAATGCCAGCAAAGATGGTACCCAGCACGGCAAGGATTAAAAATAGCGGCGGCACCAGGGCTTTTAAAAGCTTCAGGATAAAAGCACTGTCAAAATTCGGTCCGTCGTGATGGACTTTAGGAACATGTCCGGAGGCAAAAAAAGTTGAAAAAAATATGAACAGGCAATAAAGCCCTACCAGAAGCAGCCCCGGCATTACGGCACCCATGAACATGTCACCAATGGGCACATCCATCACCGGTCCCAGTAGCAAAAGCACCAGACTTGGGGGGATGATCTGGCCAAGGGTTCCCGAAGCCGCCACCGTTCCCGATGCAAAGGACCGGGAGTAATTGTATTTCAGCATGGTGGGCAGAGACATCAAGCCCATGGTCACCACCGTGGCCCCCACAATACCCGTGGAGGCACCAAGCAAGGCACCCACCGCAATCACAGAGATGGCAAGCCCCCCCCGGACATTTCTAAAAAGCGTCTCCATGGCTTCAAGGAGCTCCCGGGCCAGCCCAGATCGTTCCAGCGCAAGACCCATGAAGATAAACAACGGTACCGCCATGAGCATGGTGTTGCCCATGATGCCCCACATGCGAAGGGGCAACAGGTCAAAAAAGGTGGGGGGCAACCCAATGAGTCCAAACAGAAAAGAGGTTCCCATCATGGTAAAGGTGACGGGAAATCCCACCATCAAGGCAATGGTCAACACCAGAAACAGCCAAGCCGCCAGGTAGTCGGCCATCCAGAAGGGTAAAAATTCAATCAACATTTATTTGGTTCATCCCCACATCTTCCAGGGGATTACCTGAAAGAAATAATGCACTTTTTATCCCAAGCAGCAGGCCCTGAAATAACATTAAAAAATACCCAGCCGGCAGGGCTGCCTTGATAATAAACCGCGCGGGAATCCCCCCGGGATCTATGGAGACTTCTCCTACCTCATAGGCCACCACCACCCAAGGGATGGTGGTTTTCAACACCAGATAACAGGAGGGAATCAAAAAAACAAAAACCCCCACCAGATTTATCAGGGCCTGTCTTTTACCGTCCATGAGGGAATACAGCACATCCACCCGGACATGGGCGTCATGGAGCAGGGTAAATCCCGCTCCCATGAGAAACACAAAGGCGAACAAGTGCCACTCCAGTTCCGCCATGAAGACGAAACTGGTGTTAAACACATAACGCATCACCACATTCCCGGCAATGACCAGTATGAAGGCAAACAATACGGTGGAGACCACCACACTGCCGATCCACTGGTTGATTCCGTCGCAGGCCCTTACAATTTTTTTTATGGTTTCAATCATTTAGGCCATCGTATTCCAATATACCTTTTCCGACATATTTCCCCACACCGCTGTTTTGGCCTGGAAGGCTTTATAATCCTCATGGACCTTCAGGGTAAAGGGGTCTTTCTGGGCCTCGGCCTCAATGACATCTTTGGAAATGGTTTTCATCTTTGCCATGACATCATCGGGATACACCTGAACATTGACACCGTGTTCCTTTACCAGTTTATCCAAGGCGGCGGCACTCTGCGCATCAAAGGCGGCCAGGGTCCGGATATTGATGTTGGCGGCGGCCGTGTCCAGAATACGCTGATAATGAGCCGGCAGCTCATTGTAGGCTTTTTTGTTAAAGAACAGCTCCAGCACCGGTCCGGGCTCATGCCATCCCGGGGTGTAGTAATACTTGGCGACCTTGTAAAGCCCCAGCAGAATATCATGAACCGGACCCACAAACTCAGCGGCATCCACCACGCCCCGCTCCAGGGAGGGGAAAATTTCCGCCGGGGGTACCATCACCGTGGTAACACCAATTTCGGAAAGCACCTTACCGGCAATACTGCCGATTCTCATTTTCAACCCCTTGAAATCCGCCAGGGAATTGATTTTCTTTTTGTACCAGCCCCCCATCTGCACACCGGAATTCCCCACCACCCGGGGGACCAGATCAAACTGATCATAGAGTTCATTCATCAAGGCCTGACCATTGCCCTCATAGAACCAGGCATTGATGGATTGGGCATTCATGCCAAAGGGAATGGAACCAAACCAGTTAAAGGCGTTGGATTTACCAGCCCAGAAATAGGGAGAACCGGAACCCATCTGCACGGTACCCTTGGACACGGCATCAAAGGCACCAAAGGGAGGTACCAGTTCGCCGCCACCATAGAGTTTAATTTTAAAGTTTCCGTCGGTCATTTCTTCCACATTTTTGCAGAACGCCTGAATGCCGTCGAACATGATTTTTACTTTGGGATTCCAGAAAGAGGTGGCCTGCCACCGGATTTTCTTGGGGCCGGCAATTACGGCCGGGGCACCAACAGTCAAGGCTGCTGCAGCTGCTGCCGTGCCAGCACCGGCTTTTTTTAAAAATGATCGTCTCTCCATGGGGACTCCTTACACTTTAAATGTGGACAAATTTATCTTCTATTAAAGCATAAACGAGTACCTTGATCATGCAATTTTGTCAACCGATATTCATTGCATAACAAAGCATGTAAGATTATTTTTAACAATTATTTTAGATAGTTGTAAATTTTTCTTTCAATAGAAACAGCTGGAGAGAAATTACATCAGCAGGAATTGACAGCAGCGGCATGGAGGGCATAGAAAAATTCCCGCATCCAGCCCCCAGGGGAGGCCCGGATGCGGGAAGGTGAATATCAGGCGGCGTTAATCTCGATGCGCCGCGGTTTGGCTGCTTCAGACTTGGGCAGATGCAGTTTGAGGACTCCATCGGTGAGATCAGCACTTACCTTGGCCACATCTATGGTCTGGGGCACTGAAAATGTCCTTGTGTATTCGAGATCTCCAAATTCTTCCCAGGTCACTGCACCGGCTTTTTCCATGTGACGAATACCGGAGAGATATAATTTCCCGTTGTCCATGTTGATGGAAATATCTTCTTTCACAACACCTGGCATATCTGCATGGAGCAGAATTTCGGAGTCATTTTCAAAAATATCCACCAGAGGTCTGACAGATGGAAGTTCGCGGGTTTTTTCCAGTTCTTTATTTTCACTTGTGACAAGGTCTTTATTTTCACTCATGACAATTCTCCTTATTTAATTTACTGTGATCATTTTGGGTTTTGCAGCTTCAGCCTTGGGTAAGGTGAGGTCAAGTACCCCATCTTTCAAAGTTGCTGCCACCTTACTGCTGTCCACATCCGAAGGCAGGGTCATGCTTCTTGAAAAATTAAGGGTGCCGCGTTCCGCCCGGTGAACGGAATAGCCTTCGGGCACATCGGAATTTCGCTTGCCGCTGATCTCAAGATAATTACCCTGAATCTTAATATTCAGGTCATCTTTGGCAAATCCCGGCACCTCTGCACGAATGGTGAAATTCTCCCCTTTATCGTAAAGATTAATCCGGGGAACACCATCGCCAAGTATCCAGCTGGAACCTTGGGGCCTGTTATAATTTGAAGACAGTTTATCAAAATTATCCCGCATGAGATCCATTACACTGAACATCCTGTCAATATCGCTCCATCTTGTAAACATACGTAATCCTCCTTTTTATATTTGATTATGAATGGTCATAAAAACCCGGGGGGGAACATTGGTTTTGGAAATCCTTTAATGTATATGCTCCATTCAATACCAATGAAAACCTGTTCCCGTCGAGCTTGTTTTTTATCCCGACCATTTGAACAAATAATAAGACCATCGAATCTTAAGTCAATATAATTTTAATTATTTTTTATTAAAAATCTGCCTTTATTACTTTTTAATTCTATGTGTCAAAGTAATGAGCAATTCGTATTATTAGGAGGATCAGCCACCTGCGACGGGTGACACATGTGGGAAGGGGTCATGGGGGGCAAATGGGCCGCCGACGGTCCGGGGCCGGAGCGGGTGACCGTTGCGGCGGGCGGCATAATGTCATTATTAATATCAAAAGAAAAAAAAGCGCAGAAGAAATGAACATCTGCGCCTTTTGTTTACTGAAAATTTTCAGGGGTTGATCACAACATCTGCGACTATAGGAAGCGCTCGCCCCTTTTTAAGTGATAACCGTGGAGGTATTCAGGCCGGCATATCTGTCAAACAGGGATAGATTCTTCTCCAATACCAATCCTGACAGCAGATCTTTCAAGGCCATACGGTAATGGTCTATCTCCACCCCGGGAATCAGTCCATGGGCAGCAAGGGTACCTATGATCGCCATATTCTGCATACGCGGATCTTCAATGTCACCTGTCTTTACCTTAAAACAGCGTGCCCCCATGTGTTCACAGATCTTTTCAATCTCGGTGTCCGTCACTGGATCGGCCTGCCCCAGACGTACTGCAAGGGGTTGCCATGCCACATCCAGATAACACAGAACGCCCTTTTTCCTTAAAGCAATGGTGGCTCCCCGCAGGGCCTCGTGGATCTCCATTCCAAGGACGAGATCCGCACTATGGGACATGATAAGGGGAGAAAACGCATCTTCTCCCATGCGAATCCGGGAGATCACCGCCCCACCGCGCTGGGCAAGACCATGGGTATCCACAGCAATGGCACGAATACCGGCACAGTCAATGGCACGAAGCAATGTCTGACTGAGAAGTCCAATGCCCTGCCCTCCCACACCTGCCATATGAATATTAAAGATATCCGTCATTTGTTGTCTCCTTCAATGTCTATGGCTTTTTCCGGACACACCTGCCGACACGAACCGTCTCCGATGCAAAGATCATGGTTGACACTCACACTGCCATCGCCATGGCGCACAAAAGAAGGACATCCGAAGGTCTCCACACACACATGGGAACGACTGCAAAGGGCATTATCAATTTTCACATGGCGGGCAACAAAACCGGGCTTTTTCATCTGAGCCCGGGTAAACTTCAACATGCAGGGGTGTTTTGCGATGACCACACTTAACCCCTCCACGGCCATGGCGGCCTTCACATGATCGGTGAGATTTTTCTGTTGATAGGTGTCACAGGAAAAAACAGTTTCAATGCCCAGCCCCTTTAAAAGAGAGACAATGGGAATGGTGCCGCCGGCA
Source organism: Desulfocicer niacini (assembly GCF_054657595.1). Taxonomy (NCBI): domain Bacteria; kingdom Pseudomonadati; phylum Thermodesulfobacteriota; class Desulfobacteria; order Desulfobacterales; family Desulfobacteraceae; genus Desulfocicer; species Desulfocicer niacini. The sequence continues at coordinate 153,756 of NZ_BAAHYK010000007.1, read as the reverse complement.
TGATCCTGATGCCCGGTCATGGCAGTGGTGCCATTTTCCATGACAATCAGGGTGATGTTGTGATGATTAAAAAGGGTATTCATGATACCGGGCAACCCAGCATGGAAAAAGGTGGAATCCCCGATAAAAGCCACCACCCGTCTGCTGGTGTTGAAAAGTGACAAGCCCGATGCAATGCCCGGGGAGGCCCCCATGCACAGAAGCACCTGTCCCATCTCGTACGGGGGCAGAAATCCAAGGGTATGACACCCGATGTCTGCCACGGTGATACCCTCATCCCCCAGGGCTTTTTTAATGGCATGAAAAGCACTTCGATGGCCGCAACCCGGACACAGCTGAGCCGGACGCGGGGGCACCACCACAGGGGGTTCAAAAAAGGACTCTGCATCCAAGGCATGGTGTTTCACAAGGTCCGGCCACACCCCATGGAGAACCGTCAAAACTTTATCCGGGGTGTACTCTCCAATGAACTCCTCCTCACTGTTTTTACCCCAAATTTTCACCGAAATAGACTGATCAAAGGCAAGGGATTTTATCTCTTTTTCATGGATATCATCCAACTCTTCCAGGATAAGCACCTCGTTGTGCGACTTGAGAAAATCTGCAATTTCTCCGGCATTCATGGGATAGATCATCCCAAGCTTGAGAATATCGGGCACAGCATCTGCGCCCTGGAGCACATCCTGCAAAGATCGACAGGTAAGCCCCTGGGTGATGATTCCGCGGCCCAAGGTATTTTTTCCGGCAATAACGGTATTCAAACCTTGCTCCCCGGCAAATGCCGTGATGCGGGGCATCCTGGCAAGGCAGGTACGCTTCATCTCCAGGGCCAGGGCCGCTATGGGGATATAGGGACCATTGTCAGGGCTGAAATCAATGCGATGTGACTCCCCCGACCCGGTAAACTCCCCAAAGGCCACTGTTTCCCTGGCATGGCATACATGGGTGGTTAAACGAAGCACCACGGCAATGTGCTCCTGTCTTGCCAGGGCCGCCGCCTTGAGATAATAGGCGTAGACTTCCCGGGGGGATGCCGGTTCCAGAACCGGAATACGCGACATTCTAAATATATTGCGGTTGTCCTGCTCGTTCTGGGAAGAGTTGGCACCGGGGTCATCCCCCACAATGACCACCATCCCCCCCGGGATATTCATCAATCCCAGCTGAACAAAACTGTCCAGGGCCACATTAAGGCCCACACTCTTGAAAAACACAGTGGAAAGATTACCGTTCAATGCCGCGCCGAAGGCCACTTCTGTGGCCACCTTTTCATTGACGGAAAACTCAAAATAAAAGGGCCGTTTCTCCTCGGAGATACTGTTGATTGCCGTTGCGATTTCCGGTGTGGGGGACCCGGGGTAGGACGTTACCACCCGGGTGCCCGCCTCCACCATAGCTCTTACAACGGCGGTATTGCCCATGACCATTTCCTTAAAGGGTTTTTTCTGGATAAGCATGTCACCAATTTTTTTCACGATCACCTCCCAAAACTTCAACATCGCGTTGTAAATTATTTGAACAATTCCAGATACTGACCATACCCCTCTTTTTCAAGATCTTTCACGGGGATAAACCGCAGGGCCGCAGAGTTGATGCAGTATCGCAACCCCGTGGGGGGCGGACCATCATCAAACACGTGGCCCAAATGGGAATCAGCCCGGGGGCTTCGCACCTCTGTTCTGGCAGCAAAGAGCAGGCGATTGTCCGTCTTTTCCACCAACGAAATGCCCTGAATGGGACGGATGAAACTGGGCCAGCCGGTACCGGATGCAAACTTGTCCGTGGAACTGAACAACGGCTCTCCGGAGACGATATCTACATAGATCCCCGGGGCCTTGTTGTCCCAATACTCATTGTTAAAGGCCCGTTCTGTTCCCTCTTTCTGGGTGACCTCATACTGCAGAGACGTCAGGCGTTTTTTTAACTGGTCATCCGTTGGTTTCACAAATGGGGAATCCTCCTTTAAGGCAGAAATCGCTGATGTAGAGAGATCTGACCCGGGGGTTTTCCCGGTGTTGATTTTCAATTGGGCTTCAAATTTTTCCAGGGCGCGCTGATCCCAGTTTTTCTTGATAAAAATGTCGCGCCCCGAGCCCCCCCGGTAGAATTTATATCGCAGGGGATTTTTCTTGTAATAATCTTGGTGATAGGTTTCTGCTGGATAAAAGGCCTCCAGAGGCCGTATGGCAGTGGCAACGGGGTCTTTGAAAATCCCCGACCGATCAAGGGCATCCCTGGCATTGTTTGCCAGTTGATGTTGTGTTTCATTCTGGTAAAAAATGGCAGAGCCATACTGCTGGCCCCGATCCACAAAGGAACCGCCGTCATCGGTGGGATCAATCTGCTGCCAGAATATTTTTAAAAGGGTTTCGTAGCTGATTTTTGCAGGATCAAAGGTGATCTGCACCACCTCAAGATGACCGCTGGCGCCGGAAGAAACATCTTCGTAGGTGGGATTTTCCAGATGGCCACCGGCATAGCCCGAGATAACCGAGTGTACGCCATCCATTTTTTCAAAGGGGTGCTCCATGCACCAGAAACATCCTCCGGCAAAGGTGGCCTTTTCCAATGTCTGCTGGGTATCGTTCATGGCACTCACCTCCTGTTCAATAAATGTATTCTGAATCAGGTAAGCCGCGACAATCAAACCAGTCAAAAAGATCATATTATAGATAGTCTTCATGGTGCGCCTCCTGTTTTTTTTTATATGAAAAAGCAGGTACTGGGTATTAGGTGCTGGGTACTGGGTGCTGATAGCAACTGCTTTTTCATTGTTCGTTGTGGCAGGTGTTTACTGCCATGTGGTTTTTATATGAAAAGGCAGCCTTCAAGGCAACCTCAGCAGAGCCGCTTCCCCGATGGGCAATAGGAACCGGACAATCGAGCTGTCTACAGTTCCGGTCCGGGGCCATTGTCCGTCGGGGGAGGGGCGGCATAATGCCACTTTCAATATTCGTTGTTTCCGACAGAACATGTGGGTTATATGAAAAAACAGCAGCCGCCCTGCAACTCTTCAACTCAGGGGGGCGAGAAATTTACAATTTTTCCAGGGCGGCCAGGGCAGCATCATAATCGGGTTCCTGGGCAATCTCCGGAACCTGCTCGGTATAGGCGACCTTTCCATCGGCATCCACAATGACAATGGCCCTGGCAAATAAAGATGCCAGTGGCCCCGTGGTAATTCTAACACCATAATTCTTGCCGAAATCATGATCCCGGAATACAGAAAGGGGGATCACGTTCTTTAAGCCTTCGGCCTCACAGAATCGGCTGTGGGCAAAGGGAAGATCCCTGGAAATACAAAGCACAACGCTGTTATCAGATTCTCCGGCCACCTGGTTAAACCGCCTCAAAGACGCGGCACACACCGGTGTATCAATGCTGGGGAAAATATTGAGAACAACTTTTTTCCCGGCATAATCGCTAAGTTTCACATCCGCAAGATCCGTTCCCACCAAGGTAAACTCGGCAGCTTTTGTTCCTATGGCCGGTAGTGGACCGTTGGTTTCAATGGGATTTCCTTTTAATGTAATCTGTGTCATGGCTGTCTCCTTTTTTATGTGCTTGTTGTATTTTAAAGGCTTGTTTATAACATTGGGTCAGAAAGGGGTTAACTTCTGATACTCAAGTTTATAAAATAAGTCATATCACTTGATGTTCAAGTTTTTTCTCACCGCTTTTGCGCCAAGGCATCGGGCGGGTGGTATCCGTTCGACCCGGTGTAAGCCCGGAACGCCACAGACAAGGCCTGGTTATAACATAGCCCACTCGTCTTGGGCCAACGGGGTCATCGAATAAAACCATACCACAATCTAATTTACATTCAGTGGATATTCTTATGGTAATTGCCATATCAATGTGATACACATCTGTATCTCTTAATAAGCATTATCATGCCGAAAATCATAAGGCAGCAGGAGAAAAGACAAAGAAAATGGAAGATTTCATATTTGATAAAGAAAATCTGATACTGGTTCTGGATCACCTGAAAGACGGCATCATTGCCCATGACATGAATCGCAAAATTCTCTTTTTCAATAAAGCCGCTGAAAATATAACCGGATATTCCAGACAGGAGGCCCTGGGAAATGACTGTCACCAGGTTTTTGATGCCCCTTTCTGCGGAGAAAGATGCTCCTTTTGCAGTACAAAGCTGATTCCGGATCTCAAAAACAAAATTGAATACCCCATAAACATCACCACCAAAGACGGAGAAACCAGACACGTTGAAATGAGCATCAACGGCATCATGGACAAGGGTATCCTGAAAGGGGTAATTGCCTCCTTCCGAGACACCACAGAACACGATGCCCTGGCAGCCAAAGCCGAAGAACTCACGGCCTTTTCCGGCATCATCGGCAAAGACAGGGAAATGCTGCAACTATTCCAGCAAATAAGGGATGTCGCCTCCTATGACTATCCCGTCCACATCTGTGGAGAAACCGGAACCGGAAAAGAGCGGGTGGCCGAGGCACTTCACAATGAAAGCAAACGGGCCGGGGCACTTTTTGTGCCGGTGAACTGCGGAGCCATCCCCGAAGGGCTTGTGGAAAGTGAACTTTTCGGACATGTGAAAGGCGCTTTCTCCGGGGCCGTCAGGGAAAGAAAGGGCCGGTGCGAACTTGCCCACAAAGGCACTCTGTTTCTGGATGAGGTGGCGGAACTGCCCAAACAGATCCAGGTCAAACTGTTGCGATTTCTCCAGGAAGGCACTATAGAAAGGGTGGGCGGAGAAAAAAGCATCCAGGTGGATGTAAGAATCATCAGTGCCACCAACAAAGACCTTGCAAAGGAGGTTGAGCGTGGTAATTTCCGCAAAGATCTTTTCTACAGACTCAGCGTGATCCCCATTGAGCTGCCGCCATTGAGAAATAGACGCAACGATATCCCCCTGCTGATCTCCCATTTTCTGGAACGGGCAAAAAAGGAAAATGACGGTGATATTCCCCAATTTTCCAAGGATGCCGTGCGGGTGATGATGGATTATGCCTGGCCGGGTAATGTACGGGAATTGCAGAATGCCGTACAGTTTGCCATTGTTCGATGCAAACAAAATGAGATCCTGCCCATGGATCTTCCCATGGAGTTAAGAAATATGAACCCGGATGCCTGCTTGGAACCGAATCAACCCGTTTCCAAACCCGGCAAATCATCCAGACTAGATATCGCATCGGTGCAGGAAGCGCTGAAACTCACTGGCGGCAACAAGGCAAAAGCTGCCCGGTACCTCAAAGTTGGTCGGGCTACCCTTTATCGCTTCCTGGACAGATTCCCCCAGGCACTGGACGGAATCAACACCTTTCAATAAACCATTGCATTTCGCCGCCGGAACATATTGCCACATTGTGGTAATTATGCGTTGACAATGACCAACTCATGGCATATAAAGATAAATCATGGAAAGTATTGAGTTCAAGAAAATAAGATCTAAACTGGGCAAAACCCAGAAAGAAATGGCCCAGCTCATTGGCACCTCCATCAAGGCCGTACACAGTTATGAGCAAGGATGGCGGAAAATCCCCCACCATGTCGAACGGCAGATGCTCTTTCTTGTTTTCAGGTCCATCCACGGTGAAACAAAAGAAATTTCCTGCTGGGACAAATTAAACTGCCCGGATAAACGACGAAGCAACTGCCCGGCCTGGGAGTTTAAATCCGGGGATCTGTGCTGGTTTATTAACGGCACCATCTGCAGTGGCCAGGTCCATGAGAACTGGCAGGAAAAAATAATTGAATGCAAAAAATGTCCAATATTCAAAAAACTTTTCCAGGACACCGCCAACCCCTCAGAGCCACAGGATAAGCCTGAAAATGAATGACTTAAAGAAAAATATCATCACCTGCAAAACCGATAATCAACGAATTTTTGAACAGCGCAGAAACCTTCCCGGTGTCATTGACACCATCCTGGAAAGCCTGGATGACGGCAACTGTTTTGCCCACATCGGAGACGAGCCCATTAACTTTGGCACCTCGGTCCAGGTGATGATTGACAAGTTCAGGGAAATTTTGTTTCCCGGCTATTTCTCCCGGGAAAAATTGGATGGGGCCAATCTAAAATACAGCATCGGCCAGACCATTTCCCAGCTCCATGATATCCTTGCCGAACAGATTACCCATGTGCTGCGTCATGATTGTTTACGCTATGGACAGGCCTGCGTTGAGTGCGAAAACAAGGGATATCAGACGGCACTGAAAGTTATTGAAGAGATTCCAGCCCTCAGACGCTGCCTTGCAGATGATGTGGTGGGTGCCTATGAGGGAGATCCGGCTGCCAAAAGCCATGATGAGGTTATTTTCAGTTACCCGGGGCTCTATGCCATCACCGTATATAGAATTGCCAATATTCTGAACCGGTTGGAAATCCCCCAGCTGCCCCGCATCATGTCCGAGCATGCCCACAGCATCACCGGCATTGATATTCACCCCGGGGCCACCATCGGCAGACGGTTTGTCATTGATCATGGCACAGGCATTGTCATCGGCGAAACAAGCATCATCGGCGACAATGTGCGGATTTACCAGAATGTCACCATCGGGGCGCTGTCCCTTCCTCCGGGGGCCGGGGAAAAACTGCGGGGCGCCAAGCGTCATCCCACCATAGGAAATGATGTTATTGTTTATTCCGGGGCCACCATTCTTGGCGGAGAGACCCTCATCGGAGAAAGATCTGTCATTGGAGGCAATGTCTGGCTGACCCGGTCTGTTCCCCCGGACACCAAGGTGTTTATTGAACCCCCGAGGCTGGTCTATAAATATCAGGAAAACCCGGAGTAAGGAGCCAAAAACCTCAGCTCCCCCCCCACTACAGGCAAAAAATCAAAAGAACCTCGGACAAACATTGCAGCCATTTGCCCGAAAGTCAGCTCCCTGTGATGGCCAAAGAGGCCATGTTCAGATAATCCACAGGAATTTTCCAAAATCCACAGAACTACACCTGTGTTTTCTTCCAGAAGGGAGACATATCCCGCAGACGCTTGATAATTCCCGGCATCACCGAAATAATATGATCCATTTCCGCCATGGTATTGTAAGTGGAAAGGGAAAACCGGATGGTGCCGTGGGCCGATTCAAAGGGAACCTTCATGGCCATGAGCACATGGGAGGGGTCCAGGGAACCTGAGGTACAGGCGGATCCGGACGAGGCGCAGATGCCGGTCTGATCCATCAAAAGCAGAATGGATTCGCCTTCCACTGCATCAAACCCGATGCTCAGGGTATTGGGCAGGCGATGTGCTCGTTCACCGTTCACCGAGGATGCCGGAATATTTTCAAGCAGACCCGCTTCCAGATGATCTCGCATGGCTTTCACCCGGGTATCCATTTCTTTCAAATGCGCTCCTGCAAGTTCGCAGGCCTTTCCAATGCCAATGATGGAAGCTGTATTTTCGGTTCCGGCCCGGCGACCGCCTTCCTGGTGCCCGCCTTTAAGAAAGGGGGAAAACTTTATCCCTTTTTTAACATACAAAACCCCGATGCCCTTGGGCGCATGGATCTTATGACCGGACAGAGAAAGCATGTCAATGGGTGCCTGGCTCACATCAATGGGCACCTTACCTGCGGCCTGGACTGCATCGGTGTGGAACAATATTCCCTTTTCCAAGGCCTTTTGGGCAATCTCTTCCACGGGAAAAATCACCCCGGTTTCATTGTTGGCCCACATGAGGGTAACAAGGGCCGTATCCTCTGCCATGCTGCTGTAAAGCAGATCCATATCCAGACGTCCCATACGGTCAACGGGAACAAAAGTGATGCGATACCCCTTTTTCTCCAGGGACTCACACAGACTTTTCACCGCCGGATGTTCCACCGCCGATGTGATAATGTGTTTTTTATCCGGATTGGCAGCAAGAGCCGACAAAATGGCAGCATTATCACTCTCACTGCCACAGCTGGTAAATATGATCTCTTCTGGCTCTGCATGGATAAGATCTGCCACCTTTTGTCTGGCTTCCTTTAATTTCAGCCCCACGTTGCCCCCAAAGGAATGCATGCTGGAGGGATTGCCGTACATCTCTGAAAAATAGGGAAGCATCGCTTCCAATACTTCAGGAGCCACCATTGTGGTGGCATTGTTGTCTGTGTATATTGTCGTCATGGGTTCCTCCCGGTTTATGCTTCCACCTTGGCCGTGGCCACGATTTCCGTGATTTTTTCCACACATTTACCGCAGCCGCCACCGGCCTTGAGGTAACAGGTGACATCCTCTGCGGACTCCAGGCTATTGGCTTTCACCGCCTCAATGATTTCAAGATCAGTAACCCCAAAACACTCACAAACCACATTGCCGGGTTTTTCCTGAATCTGGATGCCGCGATAAGAGTTAATGGCCTTTCTTAATGCATCCTGTCCCATGACAGAGCAATGCATTTTTTCTTTGGGCAGTCCATCCAGATAATCGGCAATGTCGTCATTGGTCAACTTTGCGGCATCATCCAGGGTCAGCCCCTTTACCATCTCCGTCAATGCAGAAGAAGAGGCAACCGCACTGGCACAGCCAAAGGTCATGAATTTTGCGTCGGTGATTCTGCCATTGGCATTGACTTTAAGAAAAAGTTTTAACGCATCCCCACAGGAAAGCGAACCGGTCTCTCCCACAGCGTCGGGACTGTCCATGACACCGGAATTGCGTGGATTGAGAAAATGATCTTTTACTTTATCTGAATATTCCCACATAGTCGTTCCTCCTGATCAAAATAATATTTCAACAAATTCATGGAAATAACTGCTGGGAAACGTCTCATTGTCTGCATAACCCTTATAATTATTTTTAAAGCTGTTTCCAGATTCCATTTATTTGAAATGATTTCGTTGATTCCGGCATTAAACATACTACATTGTAATATCTTGTCAATCCTCTTGTGTACAATTCAGGCAGACCTGAGCAGGTTTCAGGAGAGAATCGTAAAGCTTGGTCACAACATTGCCCTGCACCCATATTTTCCAAAGAAACTGAATCATCAAGTTGATCTTTTCCTTTGAGATGTGTAATTTAAATTTGATGAATTCCTTTTTTGCCCCCGTTTGGGTAAAGAATAAGAACAATTATCAGGCAAAACAGAAAAAACAATGCCTTTCAAACCACGGAGGATCTTAATGAAAAAAATCTTTATAAGCGTTCTGGTACTTTTAAGCTTTACCATGGGTCTATACCCGGAGGCATTTGCCGGAGAAAAAACATTGACCATAGGTATTTCCAAGGAACCTGCCAAACTCAATCCGGTTTTAATCCCAGGTATTTATGGAGAAGCCCTGGCCGGAAATATTTTTGACACCCTTATCTCTTTTAAAGAGAGTGCATCCACCCCGGCTCCAGGCCTGGCCGAAAGCTGGGAAATCAGCGAAGATGGAAAAAAATACACCTTTCATTTAAGAAAAGGGGTTAAATTCCACAATGGTCAGCCCCTTACATCCGCAGATGTAAAATACACCATTGAGGCCACCATGGACCCGGCCAATGCCTCCCCCAGCAAAGAGTTCTTTGCCCCGGTGGATCGGGTGGAAACCGTGGATAATTTCACCATCAACCTGTTTTTAAAAGATGCCTATGCCCCCCTTCTCCTGGCACTTGGCAGCCCAACGTCAGGCATTCTTCCCAAAGAACTGGTCTCCAGGGTGGGTATGGACGAATTTGACAGCCATCCCGTGGGCACCGGCCCCTTCATGTTTGTGGAGTGGCTGCCCGACGAGCGCATTGTGCTCAAAAAAAATCCCAACTATTTCCTGGGCGTTCCCAATCTTGACAGGGTTATTTTCCGCCCTGTTCCCAAACCCGAAGTCATGGCAGCCGAGATTGAGTCTGGCGGCATTGACATCGCCCAACAGATCCTGCCCCAGGATATCAGCCGCCTTGCCAAGGATGACCGCCTCAAGGTGATGACCATCCCCGGCCTTGGTAACTCCTATATTGGTTTTTCATACAAAACAATGCCCTTTGCCGATGTACGGTTCCGCAAGGCCATTTACCACAGTGTTCCCTTTGATGCCGCCATCAAGGGCATCTGGCGGGGTGTGGGAGAAAGAGCTTACTCCTGGATTCCCCCGGGTGTTTTCCCCGAAGATACGGAATACATGAAAAAAAGTGCCCTGGCCTATGATCCCAAACAGGCCAAGGCCTATTTTGATGAACTTAAAAAAGAGGGGATTCTTCAAGAAGGCTTTGAATTTCCCATCTACACATCCCAGAATCCCCACCGGGTAAAAATTGCCACAGCTGTGGCCACAGAGTTGAGAAAATACGGACTCAAGGCTCGGGTGGAATCCTTGGAATGGGGTACACTTTTCCCCATTTTAAAAGCAGATTCCGGTTTTTACATCATGGGATGGGGGTCTGTGCCTGATCCTGATCGATGGACCTACAAAATTTTCCACAGCGGTTCTTCCATGAACTTTTCCATGTATGAACTGCCGGAAATCGACAAGGCCCTGGATCTTGGCAGAACCCTGGTGGGCGCTGACAAACGGGGCGAGCAGTATAAATTTATCATGAGAAAAGCCCTGGCCCAGGATTATATACATATTCCCCTGGTCTTTAAAAGTGTCACCGCCGTTTGCAGCAAGCGGGTAAAGGGTTTTGAACCCTCGGCCCAGGATTATTTCCATCTGGTCACGGAAAAAAGAAATGTCACCGTGGAGTAATCCATGAATCCCCCGCCGGCTCTCCCATCCCCCGGACAGCCGGCGACCCATTACCCAATACCAATTACTTGCTCCATGGACATGTTATGCTGAATTATACCCTGCGACGTCTCATGCTTCTTGGGCCGCTGCTGTTTTTTATATCCGTGATGATCTTTGCTATCCTAAAGCTCACGCCTGGAGATCCTGCCATGGTACTTCTGGGAGACCGGGCAACCAAAGAGGCCCTGGAACTGACCCGGGAAAAGTTTGCCCTGAACAAACCCGTCCATGTCCAGTATATCAAAATGATGACCCATCTGTTCACAGGAGAACTCAAATCCATCTATTACCGGGAAAATGTCATCATGGTGGTACTTAAAAAAATGAAGCCCACCCTGGAACTGGGGGGGGCTGCCATGGTGCTGGCCATATTGGTATCCATCCCGGCGGGAATTATCTCTGCTGTGAAGCGGAACTCCTTTTTTGACTACGCCTCCATGACCACGGCCCTGTTCGGGATCTCCATACCGGTGTTTTTCACGGGAATTCTTTTGATCTACTTTTTTGCAGTAAAGCTTCGCCTGCTGCCGGCATCGGGGTATGGCGGAAGCATGTTTACTGTGGATGGCATGCGCCACTTGATCATGCCCGCCTTTGTGCTGTCCTTTACCCTCATGGCCTCCACCACCCGCATCACCCGGGCTTCCATGCTGGATGTCATCAAGGAAGACTACATCCGTACGGCAAGGGCCAAGGGAGTCCGGGAATTTACGGTGATAATGACCCACGCCTTTAAAAATGCTCTGATGCCCGTCACAACCAACCTTGGCAACCAAATTGCCCGACTTTTTGCCGGGGCAGTTCTCACGGAAACGGTGTTTGCATGGCCCGGGGTGGGACGGCTGGCCGTCAATGCCATTTTCCGGCGGGATGAACCCCTGGTATTCGGGTGTGTGCTCATCCTCTCGTTTATCTATGTGGTGGTGAATCTTCTGGTGGATCTCTTTTACGGGGTTATTAATCCCCAGATCCGTTACGAATAGGAAAAAACATGGTCAGGTTAAAATCTTTTTATCTGTTTATTCTCTCCCTGATTCTCCAGGGAGGACTGTTTCCCATGGCATCCCGGGAGTGGATCTCCTATGGGATTTTCACCTTGATGACACTGGGAGTGGGGCTTTTTACCCTTGCCATGGACAGGAACAGAAAACGTCAAACCACCAGCGCCATGAAGGGAAGCCGGGAACTCATGTGGCTGCGCCTTAAAAAGAATAAAACCGCCATGGGGGCCATGGGGATGCTCATCATCCTTTCATACCTCACCGTGCTTGCCCCTTTCATTACCCCCCAGAGTCCTCTGGACACGGATTGGGGAGCACTTTCCCAGGGAATTTCCACCACCCACTGGCTGGGCACCGATGACATGGGCCGGGATATTTTTGCAAGAACCCTTTTCGGCATCCGGGTGGCCATGGGCATCGGGGTTACGGCTGTGGTGCTAAACACCCTGATCGGCACCTTTCTGGGGCTTTTGGCCGGTTACTACGGGGGCAAGGCCGATACCCTGATCATGCGACTTCTGGAGGTGTGGAACGCCATTCCCTTTATCCTGCTGGCCATTGCCATCATGGCCGCCCTGGGAACGGGCATTGGAAAATTGATTCTAATTGTGAGCCTTTCCAACCTCATGGCCTTCGCAAGGATCATACGGGGTTCGGTGCTCACCGTAAAAGAACATGACTACATTGCCGCAGCCCGGGTCATCGGCATCACAGACACAAGCATTATTCTTCGCCATGTTTTGCCCAACTGCATCTCCCCCATCCTGGTACTGGCAAGCCTGAGCATCGGAGAAACCATTCTTGTCATTGCCGGCCTCTCCTTTCTGGGACTTGGAATTCAACCTCCCATGCCAAGCCTCGGGGGCATGCTGGCCAATGGACAGCAGTTTCTCCATGAAAATTTTCTCATGTCACTGGTGCCCGGAGTGGCAATTTTACTCATTGTTCTATCCTTTAACCTCTTCGGAGATGGGGTCCGGGATGCCCTGGACAGCCGCCTCAATGATTAATTCTTTTTTAATACCCATAAGCCAAGCCTAACCCCATTTTTACTGACCCCATTTTTACGGAAAGAGACTATGATCCCAAGCCCTCTGCTGGAAATTAAAAATCTGGACACTGTTTTTCTAACCGATGACGGTATCATTAAAGGATGTGACAAGGTGAGCCTGGTTGTAAACCCCGGTGAAACCCTTGCCGTGGTGGGGGAATCGGGCTCAGGCAAATCCGTGACTGCCATGTCCGTCCTCAATCTCATCCCTGATCCACCCGGCAGGGTTATTGGTGGAGAAATCCGCTTTCGGGGCCGGAACCTTGTGGGACTTGCCAAGGAAGAGATGCGCAAAATCCGTGGCAATCAGATTGCCATGATTTTCCAGGAACCCATGACATCCTTAAATCCCGCCATGACCGTGGGAGCTCAGATTGCAGAAAGTGTGATACTCCATCGCCACGCGGACAAAAAAGAAGCCCTTGAAAAAGCCCAGGAGATGCTCCATCTTGTGGGCATACCGGCCCCGGCCCAGCGCCTGAAAGAGTACCCCCACCAGATGAGCGGAGGCATGCGCCAGCGGGTCATGATCGCCATTGCCCTTGCCTGCAGCCCCAGCCTTCTCATTGCAGATGAGCCCACCAGTGCCCTTGATGTCACCATCCAATCCCAAATTTTAAAACTGATGAAAAAATTACAGGATCAAATGGGCATGGCCGTGATCCTCATCACCCATGACATGGGGGTGGTTGCGGAAACCGCTGACAAGGTGGCGGTGATGTACTGCGGCAGCATTGTGGAGTATGGCACAAGCCATGATATTTTCTTTAATTCAAAACATCCCTATTTACAGGGACTAAAACAGTCGGTACTCTCCATTGATGATACGGTGGATGAACTGCCGATGATTGCCGGCAATATTCCTGATCCCCTGCATCTCCCAACGGGGTGCCGGTTTGCACCCAGGTGTCCCCGGGCCATGGAGATCTGCAAAAAAGACCGGCCCCAGCCGGTTTATTTCAATGATGAACACCATACCTGCTGCTGGCTTTACGGAGGCGAGCATGAAACCCGATTCTGAAACCTACCCCCGGACACCCTCCCCTGCCCCGGAATATGCCCTTAAAAATACTACGGCGGATACCTCCATGAACACTGAATCTGAAAAAGTGCTCTCCGTCAAGGATCTCAAGGTCTATTTTCCTGTTAAAAAGGGGATTTTCAAAAAAACCGTGGGCTATGTCAAAGCTGTGGACGGCGTCTCATTTGATCTTTTCAAAGGCAGAACACTGGGCCTTGTGGGGGAATCTGGATGCGGCAAAACCACCGTTGCCAAGGCCCTGGTAAAACTGGTTCCGGCCCACCAGGGACAGGTGATCTGTCGGGAACAGGATATATTGACAGCCCCGGCCCCGGAACTCAGAAAGCTGAGAAAAAATATCCAGATGATCTTCCAAGATCCTTTTTCATCCCTGGACCCCAAGATGACCGTGGGCAATATCATAGGGGAAGCCGTAAAATTCCACCGCCCAGGAGAAAATGTCGAAAAATTGGTGCAGGACTGCATGGAGATCACCGGATTGAGAAGAGAGTATGATAAACGCTATCCCCACGAGTTCTCCGGTGGCCAGCGCCAGCGCATCGGCATTGCCCGGGCCCTGGCCACGGAGCCTGCCATTGTCATTGCAGACGAACCGGTGTCAGCCCTGGATGTATCGGTGCAGGCCCGGGTGCTGAACCTGATGAAATCGTTGCAGCAACGCTTGGACATTGCCTATCTTTTCATCACTCACGATCTTTCTGTGGTGAAGCACATCTCCCATAACATTGCCGTGATGTACCTTGGCGGCATTGTGGAAATTTTCAATTCAAAGGATTTAAAGAACGGCACGGTGCACCCCTACACCCAGGCATTGATATCCAGCATTCCTTCGGCCAAGCCTGGACAGAAAAAAAATCAGATTGAACTTACAGGGGAGCTCCCCTCCCCCATGGATGCCCCCCCGGGCTGCCGATTCCATACCCGGTGCCCTTACAACATCACCCGGTGTGAAACCCACCGCCCCTCATTGGAATTGGTAAACCCCGGGCACTTTGTTGCCTGTCACCGCTGGAAGGAAATTAAATTTTCATGAAACCCATCATCGGCATTACCACCTTTTATGACAGAAAACCCCAGAAAGTATACACAGCTGTGAGTGACAGCTACGTCAAATCCGTAATAAAGGCCGGCGGCATCCCCATTCTCCTGCCAGTGGTGGAAGAAGTGGAGCTGGCAGATGAATACCTGGATGCCATTGACGGTTTGCTGCTCTCCGGTGGTGAGGATGTGTGCACCATGCGCTATGGAGAAAACCCCATCAAAGAGGTGGAGATGTTCTGCCCCCAGCGGGATGATTTTGAAATCAATCTATTTATTGAGGCACTGAACCGTGACATGCCGGTACTGGGCATTTGCCGGGGAATCCAGGTGATGAATACAGCCCTGGGGGGCTCTTTATACCAGGATATCTTCGCCCAGATAGACAATGTGCTGGGCCATCTGCCCAAAAAAATGCCCGTTGACACGCTGTTCCACTGCATCAACATCATGGAAGGCTCCCGCCTGGAGGGCATTTTCAACACCCGTAACCTGCGGGTGAACTCCTACCACCACCAAGCAGTTAAACAGGTGGCAGAGGCCTTCACCGCCACGGCATTTTCCACGGACAACATCATTGAGGCCATTGAACACAAAGAAAAACGCTTTGCCGTGGGGGTGCAGTGGCACCCCGAGGATCTCACCATAAAATATCCCCATTTTATAAAACTGTTTGAGGCCCTGGTAAACGCCTCGAACCGGACAAAACCTTAATATTTGATCAAAAAACAACTCAAATAAATCATAATACACTGAAATATAAATAAATTTTTACACAATGTTTTTTTGAACTATTTTTTAATCATTTAACAAATTGAAATCAAAAGTTTTTTTGAGTTTTGAGCCACATAAAACTCAAAAAAGAAGACCGGTTTAAATTGCATACATACCGTGCATTTAAATATAGTCCACTTAACCCCTTATAATAACTACCTATTCTCATCAATTCAAGCATCATGGCATGCTAAATGCATTCTCCACAATTTCATAAAGTGACAACATTCCCTATTCATTCCGGATACACTTCCTGAATGAAACAAGGCAACGTACGTTTATTTTCAGTAAATATTCGGATTGCTACTGTAAACGTTTGGACAGTTTCCCATATGCCCGCATTCGGGGCTGCGCAGCATACTAAATGGTATACGAGCAGGTCAAAATTGTTAAAAATGGGGTGCTGGTCAAATTTTTACTGATTTTATGAAATTGTATAAATACAACAAATGCATCACCCTTTCTACAGCAACAGGTTCGACATACGCACAGGTGATGCACTTTTAATCTTCAAGGAGAAACAAATGGCCGTCAGAAACCAGAAAGCAGGATTCAACAATCTCACCGGATATGGCATCAATGCCTTCACCACCCAGGAACTTGAAGCCATACATGCAGCCACCCTGCAGGTATTCCAGAACACCGGCATAAAGGTGGAGACCCCCGAAGCCCTTGACATTTTTGCCCAGGCAGGAGCATCGGTCAAGCGCATGGACAAGTACGGAATCGTCAAAATCCCAGGTTACATCGTGGAAGAGAGTATCCGGTCCACCCCCAAGGTGGGCATGTTTTATGGCCGCCGCCCCGAAGACGACTATTTTACCGATGACAACCGGGTGGGGTTCACCGCAGGTTTCGGCGAGCATGTTAAAATCATTGACCCTGAAACCCGTCTGGTAAGGCCCACGGTAAAACAGGATCTTGCCAACATCACCCGGGTCCAGGACGCGCTTTCCGTCATCCCGGTCATTGAACGTGCCGCCTGTTCCGGCGACTGCCTTCCCGCAGCCCAACCGCTTCACAACTATGCCGCCATGGTGGAGAACACCAGCAAGCACTGCTTTCTTGGCTTTGGCGGTGGAAGAAATGCCGAAAAAATAATCGAGATTGCCAAGATTGCAGCTGGCGGCGAGGAACAGTTCATGGAACGTCCCACTGTCACCGGCTTTGTCTGCCCCACAAGCCCCCTTACCCTTGTCAATGAGGCCTGCGAGTCCATCATTGCCTGTGCCCGGGGCGGCATCGGCATATCCATCATCCCCATGTCGCTTTCTGGTGCATCTTCCCCTGCAAGCCTAGCCGGCGTAGTGGTTCAGCACAATGTGGAGGTTTTGAGCGCCGTCATTCTGGCCCAGCTGACCCGCAAGGGCACGCCCTGCGTATACTGCGGTTGCTGCACCATCATGGATCTTCGCCTGGCCTGTTCTCCTGTGGGCGTTCCGGAAATGGCCCAACTGAGCGTGGCCTATGCAAAACTTGCCCAGTTTTACAAACTTCCCAGCTGGGTGGGCGGGTGTGCATCGGACAGCAAGCTTCCCGATGCCCAGCAGGGATATGATTTCACCCTGACGGCCCTTCCTGCAGCCCTGGCCGGAGCCAATGTCATCTATGGACTTGGTGCCATTGAATCCATACTGACCTTTGATTATGCTGCCATGATCATGGGCGCAGAGCAGGCGGAACGAATCCAGCAGGTAGTTTCAGGCATCAACGTAAATGATGAGACCATGGCCCTTGATCTTATCCACGAGGTGGGACCAGGCGGCGAATACATGACCAACAAACACACTTTCCAGAACATGAGAAAGATGTCCGCTGGCAAACTGTTCAACCGTCTTAACAGGGATGCATGGGAACAGAAATTAAAGAAAAAACCCATTGCAGAACAGGCCTATGACGCAGCACAAAACATCATGAAGAATCACAAACCCATGCCCCTTCCCGAGGGAGCCATGGCAAAAATAAACGACCTGATCGCAGCCTATGAGGATGAACTGAAATAACAAATTCTGATCAAGCCCTTTATGTGCTATCCGGATAAAATCCATTTTACAGGCAAAGCTATTTTCCTGTAGAATGGATTTTGTTGTTAACACCCAGCACCAAAAACCGCCAGAGACAGTCCGTAACCAGGCACTGCACTGTCCGGCAACAAAGAAGGGGAAAAGTTATGAACGATATACCATCGGAGGGAATACTTGACGGCGTAACTCTCCGCCCCACGGACAACGGCACATCCCTTGAGAACGAAGAACGTCTCCATTATGCCCTGACTGCATCGGAGGAAGGGATCTGGGACTGGAACCTTGCCAACGATACCGGATATTTAAGCCCCCGGTATTATGAGATGCTGGGGTATAAAACAGATGAGTTTCCCGGAGACGGTAAATACTGGGTCAACATGCTCCATCCCGATGATAAGACAATGGCCCTGAAACAGATTGTGGATGTGATCCAGAAAAGGCAATCCAGCTATAACTCTGTTTACCGCCTGAGAGCAAAGGACAATACCTATCGCTGGATTCTCTCCCGCGCCATTGTGGTGCGCTGGGATGATAAAGAGATCCCCCTTCGACTGGTGGGCACTCATCTTGACATCACCGAAGCCCGGGAAAAAGACCAGGCACTGCTCAAATACAAGGAAAACCTGGAACATGAGGTGGAAAAACAGACCCGGGAGATAAAAGCCACCAACCGCCAGCTGGAGACAATTCTCAACTCCTCATCCGAAAGCATCTGGGTATGCGACGGCACAGGCAAAATTCTTTCCATCAACCGGGCAACGGAAAAACTGCTCCACATAAAAAGCAGTGATGTGGTGGGAAAGAATATCAGAGAGTTGAAAAAAAACGATTTTATTGACCGAGCCGCCACCCTGGAGGTGATTAAAACCAGAAAAACCGTCACCATCATGCAGAACGTCAGAAAACCCAAAAAACAGCTGATGGTAACGGGCACACCGGTGTTCAACGACGCAGGAGACATTGATCTGATCATCGTCAATGAACGGGATCTGACCCATCTCAATCAAATGAGAAATGATCTTGAACGTGCCCAGAGCACCACCAGCCGATACCGGGAGGAGCTGACCACTCTTAACTTAAAAGAGTTGAAGGAACAAAATATCATTGCCGAAAGCAAGGAGATGCAGCAGGTGATCACAACGGTGATGAAACTTGCCCGGCGGAAGGTCAGCCCCATTCTCATCATGGGTGAATCCGGCACCGGCAAAGGGCTGCTGGCGAAATACATTCACAGCCAGGCCTTTGAGGTAGACAAACCCTTTGTTCAGCTCAACTGTGCGGCACTGCCGGAAACCCTTCTTGAAGCTGAGCTATTCGGTTATGACAAGGGGGCATTCACAGGCGCAAGGGACCAGGGGAAAATTGGTCTTTTTGAAATGGCGGGCGGCGGCACCCTCTTTCTTGACGAGCTGGGTGAAATGTCCCTTCCCATCCAGGCAAAACTTTTGAAATGCCTTGAAGAAAAGGAGGTGATGCGCCTGGGAGGATTAAAACCGGTTAAAATTGACTGCAATGTCATCACCGCCACCAATATCAATCTTCAGCGCCAGGTGCGTGAAGGAAAATTCCGCCAGGATCTTTTTTTCCGGCTCAACACCTTCACCATCACCCTGCCCCCCCTGCGCAGACGTCCCGAAGACATTTTCGAAATGATCATCTTTTTCCTTAAAAAATACAATGAAAAATATGGACTGCATCGTAAAATATCGTCCAGGGGTATTGAACAGATTCAAAGTTATGCTTTTCCCGGCAATGTGCGAGAATTGAAAAATATTTTAAAGAAAGCAGTTGTAATGGGTGAAAGCGATGTGCTTGAAGATCTTGTAAACCAGAACCCCATCCCCATATCTCAGCCCTCTTCCGTGGAATATAACCTTGCTGACAGCGAGACATTTGACTTCAAGGGCAAACTTCTTGAATGCGAAAAACAGCTGATGCTCAAAGCCCTTGAACGCCATGACACCACACGATCCCTGGCAGATTTTCTAAAGCTCAGCCAATCCTCCGTGGTAAGAAAACTCAAAATCCACGGCCTGAGCAATCGCCTGAAACGCAACAGCCAGAGCCATTAGAACCAGCTGGCTTCGGTCTTGTCCAGTTCAGGATCAGGCCTGATCCCAACCTGGGCCAGCCATCACATCTGGCGGCCCAGCGGGCTCTAATAAAATCGATATCATGATTCATTTTTTGTTCAAAAGAACCACAATACACTGTTTTTAATATAAATATCGAGCGTAAAAGACAAGACCCATATTTTAATCATTTTAACCCACTGAATTATTATATTAAATCAGACAACGATTCAAAAAAAGCTCATATGCAGCGTACCGTTTTTTCCCCGCCATAACGATCTCTGCTTCATACCTCCCAAAAAAACAGAGATAACCTTCCGTTTTAACAATTAAAAATCAATAACATCCATATTCAATCAATCATGGCACAGTTAATGCTAAGTTATAATGTTGATTACAAAAAAAGTGAATCATGGACAAACCATATTCCATAGAAGGAGGAACCGTCGTGAAGCGCAATGTACATGCCGGAAGACAGTTGAGCGGAGGATTCAGTCTCAACATCTTCAGCGATGATGAAGCCTATGACATCCATCTGGCGACACTTGAAGTCCTTGAGAAAACAGGGATTTTCGTGGAGGACAAAGAAGCCCTCAAAGCCTTTGGTGATGCCGGTGCCATCATCGACAAAGAAAAAAAAGTAGTCAAGATTAAGCCGTATATGGTTGAGGATGCCGTCCGGTCTGCCCCATCCAAAATCGTGCTTGCCGGTCGAAAGCCGGAAAATGACTATGTTCTGGAAAACAACCGGGTGGGGTTTACCAATTTTGGTGAAGGCATCAAGATCTTTGACATTGACACCGGAGAGCTCCGAGAAACATTGAAAAAAGATGTTGCCATGACCGCCAGAATGGTGGATGCCATGAGTGAAATCGATGTTTACGAACGTGCCGTGGGTGCCCATGATGTTAACCCGGCCGTGGCCCCGCTGCACAATGCAGAAGCTTTTCTTTCCAACACCACAAAACACTGCTTTCTTGGTCCCATCAGCGGACATCTTGTAAAAAAGCTGGTTCAGATGGCAGCCGCCGTTGTGGGGGGAATGGATAAACTGCGCGAGCGCCCCATCCTGTCTTTCATCACCTGCCCTGTCAGCCCGCTGAAGCTGGTACAGGACACCTGTGAAATCATCATGGAAGGTGCCAGAAGCGGTCTTGCCGTGAACATTCTTTCCATGGCCATGGCCGGTGGATCATCCCCTGTGAACCTGGCAGGAACCCTGGTGAACCACAATGCCGAGATTCTTTCCGGTATCGTCCTGAGCCAGAACACAGTCAAGGGTGCCCCTGTCCTTTACGGCAGCTCCACCACATCCATGGATTTGAGATTCGGAGCCGCCTCTGTGGGATCTCCGGAATGCGCCATGATCAATGCAGCCGTGGCGCGTCTTGGCAATTACTATGGACTGCCCACGTGGGTCGCCGGTGGTTAGGGCGACTCAAAAGTATGCGATGCCCAAAGTGGTCATGAAAAAACGATGACGGGCCTGATGGCAGCGTTGGCAGGTGCCAACCTGATCTACGGTCTTGGTATGATCGAAAGTGGAATGACCTTTGACTATGGGCAGCTGTTGATGGACAACGAAATCGCCAAGATGATCAAGTTCTGCGTGGGCGGTATTCCGGTGAATGATGAAACCCTTTCCGTGGAGGTGACCAAGGAGGTCGGTCCATTCAAGGATTTTCTAACACACAAAAATACCTTTCAGAACATGAGAATTCAGTCTCAGCCCAAACTGATGGATCGAAAAGTTCGCGCCACATGGGAAGCTGCAGGCAGTAAAACCCTCCATGAAAGGGCCATGATAGAGGCCCGGCGGATCATGGAGACCCATAAGCCAGATCCCCTTCCAGACGGTGTAGCAGAAAAACTGCGTGCCATTGTGGAAGAGACAGAAAAAGAGATGGGTATTTCCTGATCATTGCCAAGGGCGGACCGTATTTCATGTCTTGGTCCGCCCATAAAAAAGGTTGAAAAATTCCCAGCTTTGCCGGGAGTTTCTTATAAAAAAATCTATGATTTTTTGGAGAAAAAATGCGCAAACTACTCGAACCTATTTTTGGAGACTATGACGAGAAGATATTTTATCCTGTGGTGGGACTGCTACTGTTCATCCTGGCCGCCATCTTAATCGATTCCGAGGCCACAAAAAAGTTCTTTGATGCGATCAATCACTGGTTAATTTTTAATTTCAGCTGGGGCTTTCTAATTGGTGTGGGAGCCACCGTTTTTTTCGCCATCTGGGTGGGCACCAGCAAGTACGGCAGCATGAAGTTGGGGAAGGATACTGACGAACCGGAATTTACCTTCATCGCATGGGTTTCCATGATGTTCAGTGCCGGATTCGGCCTTTCCACCCTCATGTGGTGCGCCGCAGAACCCCTTTATCACCTCTATCAATCCTCCTGGACCATTGATGCCGGTACAGCTGGCACCCCCGCAGGTGTTCCCCAGGCCATGCTGCTCACCTGGTTTGACTGGGGATTCCATGGCTGGGCACTGTTTGCCATCGGCGGACTTGCCATTGCCTTTCCCGCCTACCGCATGGACAAACCCATGACTCTCGGCATCGGCCTTTTCGGTATTTTAAAGGAAAAATCACTCACCGGGTTCTGGGGAAAACTGGCTGATATTCTCGGCGTCATCAGCACCCTGGGGGGCAACAGCGCGTCCCTGGGATTTGGTGTTCTCTCCATTGCCTACGGTATCAAGCACATCACCGGCATTGAGCTTGGCACCGCCGGTACCTTGGTGGCCATGGCCATGATCATCATCGCCTTTACCCTTTCCGCCGTCAGCGGTGTGGAACGCGGCATCAAGTATTTAAGTCTGATCAACATCTACATCGGCATCGGCATGATCCTTTATCTGTTGATTGTGGGCCCCACCGGATATCTCTTAAACCTCATCACCCAGACCTTCGGACAATATATCACCCAGTTCTGTACCCTTACCTTCTGGACAGATGCGGCCAATTTCAAGGACGGTGTCTGGGAACAGAGAAGCTGGCTCAACTGGTGGGTGGTCTTCTACTGGCTGTGGTGGGTAAGCTATATCCCCTTCTGCAGCGGTTTTATTGCCAGGATCTCCAAGGGACGCACCATCCGTGAATATATCGTTGGTACCACCATAGTTCCAGTTCTCATGACCTTTGTTCTCTTTGGTGTCTGGGGCGGCAATGCAGCCCACCTTGAAGTCACCGGAGCTGCTCCCATTTGGGAAGCCGTACAGAACGATTTCGGCAGTACCATCTACACGGTTCTGGCCCAGTATCCCATGGGTGGGGTTCTTTGCGTGGTGGTATTTTTCAGCATTGTCTGTTTTGGTGTCACCACCAGTGACTCTGCATCCTACTTTATTTCCATGCAGGTATCCCGGGGAAGCCTGAATCCCACCATCGCCATGAGAATCTTCTGGGGTGTTATGCTTGGCAGCCTGGGGCTTATCCTGCTGGCATCGGGAAAACTCAATGCGCTGAAGGCCATGGCCATTGTGGTGGGAGCACCCTTCTTCTTTGTTCTGCTAGGGTATATGGTCTCCATTGTCAAGATGCTCAAAATGGCTGAAAAAGGCGACCTCTAACAAGACAATATGGTCCACCACCACCTGTGGACTCCATAAACCGAGGCCTGATTCTGCTGATATGAGTGGAATCAGGCCTTTTTTAGATAAAAGGAAATCGCATGACTTTACCTTTAAAAAATATCCGCGTCCTTGATTTCGGACAATATGTTGCCGGCCCTGCAACCGCTGCCATACTGGCAGACCAGGGAGCCGAAGTGATTCGCATTGATCCGCCGGGAGGCCCCCTGTGGAAATCCCCTGCCATGGATACCCTGAATCGACGCAAAAAAAGCATTCTTTTAAATCTGAAAACCGAGACCGACCTCAACATCGCAAAGGAACTCATCGCCTCGGCTGATGTTCTTATTGAAAACTTTCGGCCCGGTGTCATGGCAAAGCTTGGCCTGGACTCAAAAACAGCCCATGCAATCAATCCGCGCCTTGTCTATGTTTCCCTTCCCGGTTTTTCCGCCCAAGATACGGAACGAGCCCACATAAAGGCCTGGGAAGGTATCATTGCCGCCGCCAGCGGTCAATTTACTGACATGGGCCTTAACCGTATCCTCATGGGGATCAACACCTCATTTTCTCCCATCACCCTTGCCTCGGGGTATGCGGCCATGCTGGGAGCCACCTCGGTTTCCCTTGCCCTTTACAGCCGGGAGACCTGCGGACACGGAGATACCATTGAAGTGCCCATTGCCGCAGCCCTCATGGAAGGGCTTGTGTACAACTCCATGTACATTGAAGACTGCCCTGGGCGATATTTTTCCCTGAGAGAGCATGAGATAGACCGCAGAAAAAAGGCCGGCGAACCCCTGGACATGGCCTATGACGAACTGCAGGAGTTCATGGATCCCTTTTACCGGAGCTATTTCTGCAAGGACGGCAGACCGGTATATGTGGTGGCCACCTGTCACGTTGACCACTGCCACAAGACCCTGAAAGCCATGGGCCTTTACGAAAAGGTAAAAGAGATGGGCCTGCCAGATCTGGATGACTGGTACCTTCCCACCAGCCAATGGCCGGAAGGGCTGGACTGCGCCCTGGGGCTCTATCCCCTGAGCAAACCATGGGCGGAAAAAGTATCAAAGCTCATGGCGGAAAAATTCCTGGAAAAAACCGCTTATGAGTGGGAAGCCCTTTTCGGGGAAAAAAAAGTCCCTGTATCTGCCCATCGTTACACCAAAGAGTGGCTCAACAGCGAACATGCCCTGGCATCGGGCCTGGTGCATGAGTTCACTGACCCTTCTGTGGGTAAAAGAAAACAGGCAGGCCCCGTGGCCTGGCTATACAGTTCCGCCGAGCTTGCCGCCACCGGAGCCCCGGCCCCGGCCCCGGATGCCCATCGCCAGGAAATTCTTGAAGATCTTACCCGGAGAAAGGCGACATCAACGGCATCACCCGCCGACAACAGACCTTTTACCACCGGCCACAACTGGCTCAAAGGGGTGAAAATCCTGGACATGACCAACGTCATTGCAGGACCCACCGTGGCCAATACCCTGGGTCGTTTCGGGGCAGAAGTCATCAAGATATACCCCATCAAACCCACCTTTGATCCCTGGAACACGGTGCTCATCGGGCTTCAGGTCCACCGGGGCAAACGCAGCATTCTCATAGATATCAAGTCCGACAAGGGACGGGAGGCATTCAATAAAATGGTGGCGTGGGCCGATGTGGTGACCTATAATGGTCCCAACCGTCAGTTGGCCCCCCTGGGTCTTGACATTGAAAGCCTTAACCGGATCAACCCCGAGGTCATTCTCTTTCATCTGGACTGCTGGGGAGGCCCCAAGACCGGCCCGAGAAGCGACTATGTGGGCTATGACGATCTGGTCCAGGCCGCCACCGGCATCATGTCCCGGTTCGGTGGTTCCATCAAAACCCCCGAAGAGCATGCCCACCTTGGCACCATTGACGTTCTCACTGGTTTTTCCGGGGCCTTTGCCGTTGCCACGGCCCTTTACAAACGCAAAACCACCGGTGAAACAGATGTGGCCCGCACCTCCCTTGCCGCCTGCGGCCAGCTGCTCCAGGCACCTTTCACCTATGACTATGAGGGACGTGAACCATTTAACGAACCCAGCGGCCGTCACATAAAGGGAGACGGGCCGCTGTATCGCTGCTATGAAGCCGCCGATGGATGGTTCTTCATGGGAATGCCCTCCCTGGATGCAACTGCACACCACGCCCTTGAATCCATTGAGGGGATGGGTGGTGTTTCCGGCATCGCACCGGAAGCCCTGGAAGATTTTTTAATGGAAAAGTTCAAAACCCGGGAGAAAGCCCACTGGATCAACGCTTTGAATGCCATGGATGTGGGAGCGGTTGAACTGCAGGCCCTGAGTCAGTTGAGAGAAAAATATTCAAGCCATGAGGAGACTGGCTCCCACGGCAGCGGCTCCACCTTTCAGTTCACCCGGTATGACGATCATCCAAGCGGGCATCGTATTGACATCATAGCACCCTGCTCCATCCGCCCGGCATATTCGGCCCTCACCGTTCCACCACCGGCGGAAAAATACGGTAAAGAGACCCGTGAAATTTTAACGGACATGGGCTACGCCCCGGCGGACATTGACCGGATGATAAGTGAAAAAGTAGTATCGGAAAGCTGGAGCGAGCAGTACCTGCCCGATTGATATATACCATATCAACTTTCGGCATTCACCGTTCGTGGTGGGATCAGGCTTGCGTTATTGACAATTTTATTTCAATTTATCTTAAAACACAGGTTGTTGTCAAAATCATAACAACACAAGCCGGCCCCCCTTGGCGCATGTATAAAAACCCCAACTTTGGAATGAAATCCGAAAGTTGAGATACCATCATAGGATTGTTGGAGAGTATTATGAATGACTTTAACGTGTTGTTTCAGCCGCAGATGATCGGCAGGGTAAAACTTAAAAATCGCATTGCCATGGCCCCCATGGGGGTTGAATATATGACCGAAGCCGACGGCACCCTGAACCGCCGTGTGGTGGATTATTACCTGGAGCGGGCCCGTAACGGCGTCGGCATGCTCATCTGTTCTGTATTCAAGGTGGAAAACAAGGTGGAGCACCTGGAAGAGAGCACCCCCATGATCACCGAGGCATCCTTGAACTACCTGGGGGATCTTTGCGATGCTGCCCACAGTTTCGGCACCAGGATTTTCGTGCAGTTGAGCGCAGGATTCGGACGGGTGACATTCCCGAGCATCTTGAGGGGGCCCTGCATGTCTCCCTCAGACAACACCAATTTCTGGGACCCTTCCATTCAATGCAAAGCCCTGACCGTGGAAGAGATCAAATCCATTGTCACGGCCATGGGGGTCACGGCCCGACGTCTTGCCCTGGCCGGGGTGGACGGCATTGAACTGCACGGCCATGAGGGCTACCTGTTTGACGAATTCACCACCCCCCTGTGGAACCGCAGAACCGATGAGTATGGCGGAAGCCTGGAGAACCGCCTGCGATTCCCGGTGGAATGCCTGGAGGAGATCAGAAAAGAAGTCGGACAGAAGCTGGCCGTGGTCTACCGGTTCGGATTAAAGCATTATCTCAAAACCCCCCGCCAGGGTGCCCTTCCCGGCGAACCCTTTGTGGAGGTGGGCCGGGATGTAACCGAGAGTGTTGAAATGGCAAAAAAACTTGAACAGGCAGGTTTTGACGCTCTGCACGTGGATGCCGGATGCTATGAAAGCCATTACTGGCCCCACCCACCCATCTACCAGAAACATGGATGCATGGCGGACATGGCGGCAAAGGCAAAGGCTGCGGTAAACATTCCCGTCATCGGTGTGGGACGGCTGGACAAACCGGAAGTGGCGGCCCGGGCCGTTGCGGAAGGTGCCATGGACATTACCGCCATCGGCAGAGGGCTTCTGGCAGACCCCCAGTGGGCAGACAAGCTCAAATTTGGAGATCCCCAGGATATCCGGCCCTGTGTGGGATGCTATGACGGCTGCTTTGAAGCCTATTCCAAGTTCAGAAACATCTCCTGCGCCCTGAACCCTGCATCGGGACGGGAATCTGCCTATCGTCTCACCCCGACGCTTAAACCGCTTAATGTAATGGTGGTGGGTGGCGGCATCGCCGGCATGGAAGCGGCAAGAGTGGCAAGTATCCGTGGACACCGGGTAACCCTCCATGAAAGGAATAACACCCTGGGCGGAACGGTGAACCAGGCGGCCGTGCCTGATTTTAAAAAGGATCTTCGCCGTCTGCTAAGCTGGTACCAACGACAGATGGAAAAAACCGGGGTGATTGTTCAGCTGAATTCAACCATGACGCAGGAAAACATCGCAACCTTGTCACCGGATGTGGTTCTTGTGGCCACCGGCGCCCATCCCATGGTTCCGCCACTTCCCGGCATGGACCAGGAAATGGTAATCACTGCGGTGGATCTATTAAGGGGCGTAAGACCTGCAGGCGACAATGTGGTGGTCATCGGAGGAGGACTTGCCGGGTGTGAGGTGGCCATCTGGCTGGCAGAAAAGGGTAAAAAAGTAACTGTGGTGGAGATGCTTGACCAGGTCATGGCCGGTGGTGCGTCGGTGCCCACCCAGGTAAAGATGATGACCATGGATCTAATGAACCGCTTCGGGGTTAAAATTCTGACATCCACCCGGCTGGATCATATCACGGAAAATGAAGTGGCATTGATGTCCAAAGATGGGCAGTTAACAAAACTTGCCACGGACACCGTGGCCCTTGCCATCGGCATGACCCCGGAAACCGGCCTTGCCGACGAGCTGGATACCACCCCTTTCCGGGTGTATCGCATGGGGGACTGCCGTTCGCCCAAGAATGTAATGAATGCCGTGTGGGATGCCTATGAGATTGCCCGATTTATATAGCGGGCATCTCCTGGCGGACACAACGAAGTATTAAAATGGCATTATGCCGCCCCCCAACGGTCACCGACGCTCCGGCCCCGGAGCGTCGGTGACCCCTTTGCCCTGCTGGCCTGAAATGCAGGAACTGGGGGAACTCTTTCCTCTTTCATGGTACTGCAAATTTACCTAAAAACAATGGTTGTTCAAGATACCTTAGGAGTATAGTCATATATGCAACATACTATGGCTATATCCGGCGTGGATCACACCTCAGGTCTCTTATAATTTTTCATAGGTTTATTGACAAAAAGCTTTTTCCTATCCTATCTTATATATTGTTTTCATCAGAAAACCAAAAAGTTAGGGGGAAAAGGACGAATGACGAAATCACAAGACGGTCTCTACGTGGCATTGTTAAGCATACACGGATTGATCCGCTGGCATAATCTTGAACTGGGCCGCGATGCCGACACTGGTGGACAAACACTCTATGTCATCGAACTCGCCCAGGCACTTGCCAGACAACCCGGCATAAAAAAAGTTGACCTCATTACCCAGCGCGTTGTCGATGAAAATGTCTCAAGTGATTATGCCCAGCCCATAGAGAAACTTGGAAAAAATCTTCGAATTGTTCGTATTGATGCCGGAACGGAGGCCTACCTTGCCAAAGAAAAACTTTGGGATCATCTCGATTTTTTCACAGACAACCTAACTGATTTCTTCCATGGTCACGAATATCTTCCTGATATTATTCATAGCCACTATGCCGACGCAGGGTATGTCGGTTCCCACTTTGCCAGCCTTCTTGGAATACCGCAAATTCACACAGGTCACTCCCTTGGCCGGGTAAAACGAAGTCGTCTCCTGGCAAGCGGTTTCAAAGCAAAGGAAATTGACTCTCGCTTTAATATGAGCAGACGAATTGAGGCAGAAGAATTGGCTCTGGCTTCTTCGGAAAGGGTAATAACAAGTACTCGCCAAGAAATTGCAGAGCAATACGAGCTGTATGATCACTATCAACCTGATCAGATGCGCGTTATTCCACCGGGAACAGATCTTAACCAGTTCACTCCCTGGAGTGGTGAAGAGATCTTGACACCATTTTTCAATGAGCTAACCAAGCACCTGAAAGCACCCGAAAAACCTATTATCCTTGCCCTTTCCCGACCGGACAAGCGCAAAAACATCACAGCACTAATCGAAGCATTCGGGATATGCCCACGGTTGAAGGAACGCGCAAACCTTATAATAATAGCAGGTAACCGTGATAATATTGATGATTTGGAAGATGGTGCCCAAGAGGTTTTTCAAAATTTATTGGTAGCAATTGATCGTTACGATCTCTATGGAAAAGTGACTTTACCAAAACATCATGAACGAGATCAGGTACCGATGATTTACCGGATTGCGGCTGCCACGGGTGGCGTTTTTGTCAATCCTGCTTTAACAGAACCCTTCGGCTTAACCCTAATTGAAGCCGCTGCCTGTGGGTTACCAATCGTCGCCACCGAGGACGGTGGGCCCCAAGATATCATCGCTAACTGCAATAACGGATTTTTAATTGATCCGCTGGAACCGGAAAGCATTGCTAACGCAATTTTAAAGATCATTGAAGATCAAGAGTTATGGCAGGAATTTTCCAGCCACGGATTACAAGGTGTTAAAGAAAATTATTCATGGGATGCCCATGCAAAGCAATATCTCACTGTCATAGAACCGATTGCGGAACGCTCCGAACTATTACTCCGCGTTCCAGTAAAACCGCGTACAGGCCTCTATCGAGACCGGGCGATTGTCAGCGACTTGGATCAAAACCTGTTAGGACAGAGACAGCCGCTTCAAAAACTCGCTGAGATTCTCAGACAGAATCGCACCATCAGCCACTTTATAATTGCAACGGGAAGACGTCTTGATTCCGCTCTTAAAGTGATGAAAAAGCACAAAATACCGGAACCAGATGTGCTTATTACAAGTAGCGGCAGCGAAATCTATCATGCACCAAAGCTTGCAGCCGATACCGCTTGGGCTAAACACATAGATTATCAATGGTCACCCCGAAAAATAAAGGCGCTTCTGATGGATCTGCCGGGATTAAAGATTCAACCCAACAGTGAACAGAGTCGCTTTAAGATCAGTTACTATATTGACCCGAATGAAATTGATGTTGAGGAGATCAAACAGTTACTGCACAGAGAGGAATTATCCTTTTTTATCCAGATGGCCTTTGGTCAGTTTCTCGACATTCTCCCACTACGCGCCTCTAAAGGTATGGCACTACGCTACGTGGCAGAGCTATTGGATCTTCCGCTTGAATCGGTTTTTGTTGCCGGCGGATCAGGAGCCGATGAAGACATGATGCGTGGTAATACGCTGGCGGCGGTGGTTGCAAATCGCCATCACGAAGAATTATCACAGTTAGATGATATTGAGCGAATCTATTTCTCAAGCCGTCCAAATGCTGCAGGCATCCTTGAAGCTCTCGAATATTACGATTTTTTTTCAACTTCTATAGAGCCCCAAGAAGAAAGGAAATGATATAAATAATGTCCTCCAAATTACTTCTCTGTACAGATATGGACCGGACTATTATACCAAACGGTCACCACCCTGAACACCCCTATGCCCGTGAACAGTTTTGCAGACTCTGCAACTTACCTGAAATCATTTTGGCGTATGTTACCGGGCGACACCTTCAACTCGTGGAAGAGGCCATCGTGAACTACAACCTGCCTGAACCCGATTTCGCAATTACCGACGTAGGCACAAAAATATATCAAAAAAGCTGTGACAACTGGACGCCTATATCACAATGGCAAAAGCAGATCGCAAAAGACTGGCAGGGAAAAACTCACAACCAGCTACAGCAGGCACTCAACGGACTATCCGATCTAAAACGCCAGGAAAACACCAAACAAAACGATTATAAACTCAGTTATTATCTGCCTCTGAAAGCTGACCACATAAAAATCATGCAGCAGGCAGGCCAGATTCTGGCGGAACTGGGGGTTGATGCCAGTCTGATTATGAGCATTGATGAACGAAAACAGGTCGGATTATTAGATATCCTCCCCCAAAACGCAACAAAACTGCATGCCATCAGATTCCTCCTGCAGTACCTCGATTTGGCTCAGGAAGAAAGCATATTTTGCGGTGATAGCGGCAATGATCTCCCGGTACTGGGAAGTCAGATACGCTCGATTCTTGTTGCCAATGCTGACCGGAATATAAAAAAACAGTCCCGTAAACTGGCTAAAAAAAATGGCAGTAAAGGGGCTCTTTATGTGGCTGAAGAAAACGCTTTTACTTTGGGTGGTAATTACTCTGCCGGTGTTTTGCAGGGGATTGCCTTTTATGAACCCGAGATAATAAAAAAACTGAAAATATCATGACAAACCCTTCTGGACTTTACATATTTGGAGAGGTCCTTTTCGACTGTTTCCCAAGCGGGGAAGTGGTTCTCGGCGGGGCTCCGTTTAACGTCGCCTGGCATCTGCAGGCCCTGGGCAATCAGCCCGGTTTCATCTCACGCGTGGGAAAAGACGCATACGGCAGTAAGATTCTTCATGCCATGGAAAAATGGGGTTTGGAGACCACCCTGATTCAGATCGATAACAAACATCCAACGGGAAAGGTTCAGGTGACAATCGAAAACAACGAACCGGATTACGAGATAGTTGCAAATTGCGCCTACGACTTCATCTCCGACGACATGTTGTCTGGGTACATCACCAAAGGTATTTTGTACCATGGAAGTCTATGCCTGCGAAATTCGCTTTCTCGCTCAACATATAGTTCTATTATACGGAATACGCGACTGAAAATTTTCCTGGATGTCAACCTACGTACACCGTGGTGGGAAAAGGACGAAATTTTGTCCTGGCTCCAAAAAGCGCATTGGGCAAAGATGAATCAGGACGAACTGAGACTGCTGACCGGGACAGAAAAAAAGATTGAATTCCAGATGGCTGAACTCCAAACTGCCTGTGGGTTAGAGCAAATAATCGTCACCCGGGGTAAACGGGGCGCCATGGTCAGAACAGCACAAGGAGAGATGCATTCACTTGTGCCCGATAAAATTGAACAGTTAATTGACACGGTAGGCGCAGGTGATGCATTTAGTGCAGTCTATATCCATGGACTTCTTGCAGGTTTACCTGTTGAGCTAAATCTTCGTTATGCCCAGCAGTTTGCGGGCAAGGTAATCGGGTTACGTGGTGCCACAACTGACGATTTGAACTTTTATAATGAATTTACCACCTCGCTTTTACGCGAGCAACATTGATCACCTGAAGGATGAATATGTACGAACAAGTTTCTCACACGCTTTTAAATGATATTCTCAACAGTATCAAACCAGAAATATCTGAGCAGGATCTACGCCATTTCTATACCCGGCTGGGTGCGAATTTTTACGGAATTTATTCTCTTTTCCAAAAACTGTACGGTAATCGAGATGATTTTACAAAACAGGCGCAAAAACTGGTGGAAACCATGGCGACGCAGTATATTAAACGCCCTGATAAACTCCGTCAGCTCGACCTTGCCAGGGAAAAAGATTACAACTGGTTTCTAAGTCAACAGCTTGTGGGAATGGCCCTCTATTGTAAAGGGTTTTCAGGTGACCTGCATAATCTGCAGCAGCGCCTACATTACTTTCAGGAGTTAGGCGTCAACCTTGTTCATGTGATGCCGATTTTGCGCTGTCCTGAGGGAAGCAGTGACGGCGGATATGCAGTCAGTGATTTCCGAGAGATAAACCCAGATGTCGGAACGCTTGAGGATCTTCAGTCACTTGCAAACGAGATGAAAAAACGTGACATCCTCCTGGTGCTTGATGTTGTTGTCAATCACACTTCAAACAAACACTACTGGGCAACGAAAGCCAAAGCAGGAGAAAAGCAATACCAGAACTATTATTATTGCTTTGCAACACGGAATGTCCCAGATATGTTCGAGCAAAGCATGCCCGAAATATTTCCTGAAACAGCCCCTGGAAACTTCACCTGGGATGAAGAGATGAATCGTTGGGTGATGACTGTATTCAACAATTTTCAATGGGATCTCAACTACAGCAATCCAAACGTTTTTATTGAAATGCTCAACATTCTTCTTTTCTGGGCAAACCAGGGGGCTGATATTCTCAGGCTTGATGCAGTGGCCTTTCTGTGGAAAAAAATCGGAAGCACCTGTCAAAATGAGCGTGAAGCCCATCTAATTCTCCAGCTGCTCAAGGATTGCTGTCAAGTCACCGCACCAGGAGTTATTTTTATTGCCGAAGCGATTGTCGCTCCAGTGGAGGTTATAAAATATTTCGGCGAAGATGCGGTTATAGCAAAGGAATGCGAGATTGCGTATAATGCTACATATATGGCACTGCTTTGGGACGCTGTGGCAACAAAAAATGCCCGTTTGCTTAACCAGGGAATAAGGAGTCTGCCGGTTAAACTTGACGGGGCAACCTGGCTTAATTATGTACGCTGTCATGACGATATAGGATTTGGTTTTGATGATCGTGACATCCAGCTTTGCGACTATGAACCCAGTCGGCACAGAAAATATCTGATTGACTATTTCACCGGACAGTATAGTGGTTCTCACGCAAGAGGCCTGCCTTTTGGTCAGAATCCAAAGACAGGCGACTCCCGTATCTCAGGCTCCCTGGCCGCTCTGGCAGGACTTGAACATGCCATTGAAACAGGAGACAACGAAGCCATCAAGGCTTCAATAAAATTGATTCTTTTACTGCATGGTATGATTCTCTCATTCGGTGGAATCCCTCTTCTCTACTACGGTGATGAAATTGGCACATTAAACGATGACTCTTACCTTAAAGATCCTTTTAAAAAAGGAGACTCTCGCTGGGTACACCGACCATCCATAGACTGGGATAAAGCAGAACGGCGCAACACCCCGGGAACCATCGAATTTGAAATTTTCAGTGCCCTGAAACGGATGATCGCTGTCCGTAAGGAAATTGAAGTTTTTGCCGATTTTAATAATCGTGAGCTAATTGAGGTCGATAATCCACATCTCTTTGTTTTCGGACGTTACCATATTCAACAACCAAGCCAGCAGGTACTGGTGGTTGCCAACTTCAGCAATAAACCACAACATCTCAATCTCGAAAATATTGGCAACTGGCGGAATCCATATCGATCACCCATCGATTTGTACAGAGGAGAAAGTCCCGATATCTTTAAAAACAGTCTGGTTATTCCAGAGTACAGTTTTTACTGGTTGTCTGAACGATGATTGTGCGGTGCGAGACTGATGCTTAACCTTCCCTAGGTATGTCTCCGTGGAGAATGATATTGACAGATAAAAGCCGAAAGCCTTTAGTGGCCCTTTTTGTAACCGATCAATTTTAAATAAAAATCACCAAAAGCCCGCTTCGTAAAATAGTGGGCTTTTTTTATCTTGGAGAAACGATCTATGTTGAAGTTCAATAAATCACAGAAACGTTTTTTAGGATTGCTGCTCACCCTGGCGATACCCATTGCATTGCAGAATCTTCTGACCTGCTCCATGAGTGTCATTGACATCCTCATGGTGGGCCAGCTCAATGAAACCGCCATTGCGGCTGTGGGCATTGCCAATCAATTTGTCTTCATGTTTATTGTTATTCAGTACGGCATCCACTCCGGAGTATCTATTTTCACAGCCCAGTACTGGGGGAAAAAAGAAATGAGTCGGATCAAACACCTGTCCGGCATGGGTATTTTGGTTGGACTTGCCGTGGCAGCTCTATTCAGTTATGTGGCCCTAATTTTGCCGAACGACCTCATCTCCCTTTTCTCAAAGGATGAGTCAGTCGTTCGCCTTGGGACGGAATATATTAGGATAGTGGGCGTTTCCTTTGCCTTTTCCGCCGTAATTTTTTCATTCATGTGCAACCTGAGAAGTATGGGTTTTGTTAAGGTACCCATGGTCTGTTCTATGCTGGCCGTCACCCTGAACATCGTTCTCAATTACATCCTTATCTTTGGAAAATTGGGATTCCCTGCCCTCGGAGTCACCGGGGCAGCCATTGCCACCTGTACCTCTAAAATTGTTGAGGGGCTTTTCATGGCCGGTATTATTTATGGCAAAAGTTACCCCCTGGCCGCCACCTTCAAGGAGATGTTCAATTTTGACAGAGTTTTTTTTGGCCGAGTGCTTACGACCTGCTGGCCGGTATTCCTCAATGAGCTGTTCTGGGTAACGGGAATCAGCCTCTACAAACTGGTCTACGCCCGAATCGGAACGGAATCCATTGCCGCCGTAAACATTGTGACTACTATCGAGGAATTTATGTTCATTCCCTTTTTCGGCATCTTCCATGGGGGGGCCATCATGATCGGAAACAGCATTGGCGCAGGGCAGAAAAAAACAGCTCAGGCATATGGGCAGTTCATTTTGATCACCCAGTTTATCATAGCTGTCGGTGCAGGCCTAATCATGATTTCCTCTCGGGAGATTGTTCTCTCTTTTTACAATATTTCCCCGGCCACATACGAAAATGCATATTATCTGATGCTGGTGTCAGGGTTGATTTTCTGGGCAAAGACGACTAATTTTACAACCATTGTCTCGGTTCTCCGGAGCGGGGGAGATACCCAGTTCGGCTTTTTGCTGGACCTCACTGGTGTCTGGTGCATCGGTGTTCCCATGGCTTTCTTTACCGCCTTCTACCTGGGACTGCCGGTTTATTGGGTTATGGCCCTTGTAGCCGTGGAAGAACTGTTCAAGCTGGGCGTGGGGATTCCACGTTTTTTTTCGCAAAAATGGATCCGAAACCTTGTGGCGGTTTGATAAAAAAATACCTTACCGGATTTGATATCAAGTGCTATCAAACCCGGTAAGGCTTTATAAAATAAAAAAACGACTCAACCCCTCTGGAGAACACCATGCGCCATTTTACTATCTTTCCTGCCAATGCAGCCGGAATTCGATGCGGTATGATGATATCATTTCCATGGAAGATACCAAGGTTGAGATGAAGGATCAAGATAAAAACCTGCGGAGAGATTAGTCTCTGCAGAAGGTGCATCTTCTTTCCCGGAAGCATTTCAAGGATACCGCATTATTGGATGGATTATGCAGAGAAATATGAGAATTCAATCGCAGCCCAATCAAAGCCTCTGATAGATGTTCTCATCGTAATTGAACTGGTATTGTTTCATGATATCCTCCAGGGATTCCGTGTTGAAATCGCCTTGGATAAAATGATCACTGTCCAGTATCATTCGGGCCAGAGGAATGGAGGTCTTAGTTCCTTCCACCCTGAAATCGGCAAGACGTTTATTTAATCTCTTAATAGCTCTCTCCCTGGTAGATCCCCATGCCACCACCTTGGCCAGCATGGGGTCATAATAGGGGGAAACATTCATTCCCTCTTCCAGGGCATGTTCAAATCTGGTTTTCACCTTCCGGATAATGGGAAACCTGAGTTTAGAGATGGTACCGGGATGGGGCAAAAAAGAAACCGGGTCTTCAGCATAAATCCGGGCTTCAATGGCATGTCCATCGAACAGAACATCCTCCTGGGTAATATCAAGTCGCTTACCGGAGGCAATATCAAGCTGACATTTCACGATATCCATACCAGTAATCAGTTCGGTCACGGGATGTTCCACCTGGATCCGGGCATTGACTTCCATGAAATAATAATTTCCATCTTCAATAATTTTCTGGTACCGTCTCTGGATGGAACATTCCCGTTCACCCAGAGTGATATAATTGCCGTAATGGTCCCCAAGGAACTGTACCTCAATATGGCGGGCATTTTTCAATCCTTTTTCCACATAACAGTCCGATGAGCCAAAGGCCACCTGCCCCATGCTGCTGGAAGATGTCAAAACCTGTTCAATATCCTCTTCAGCAGCAATAACCTGGATGCCCTTGCCGCCCCCCCCTTTGTCCAATTTCAGAAGCAAAGGCGGCCCGTATTCCCGAAAAACATCTCGAATTTCATCTGCATTTTTTACGATATCTAATGTCCCTGGAACCACCGGGATATGGAGGTCATGACATATATTGCGGCAATAACATTTTGATTCTATGTCATCCAGGGTTTCCACAGAAGGTCCCACAAATGCAACCCCACTCTCCACCACTGCATGGGCAAATCTTCGATTTTCTGACAAAAAACCATATCCCGGATGGACAGCGTCAGCACCGGATCTTTTTACGGCATCCATAATGTTGTCGATATTGAGGTAACTCTTTGGTGGTGGGGTCGGTCCAATGCAAAAAGCTTCATCCGCCTCTCGAACATGGGGAGCATTCTCATCTGCTTTGGAATATACAGCCACGGTCTTAATTCCCATATCCCTTGCTGTTCGGATAATCCTGACGACAATCTCACCGCGATTTGAAATCAATAATTTTTTCATGTGCGGGACTCCTTTATTATCGGAGCACCCACTGGAAAATGCATGCCCACGGTTTCAAGAATCCCTCCCACAGCCATAAAAATACCAAAAAGGCCGGCCACGAAAAAAGCCCATCCGCTGAGATTCAGCATGAACGGTGAGGCAAAACCAAAATAAATCCCAACCAAGGCGGCAATACCCACATCTGCACCGATTACGGAAATGGATGCCGCAGCAGGAGTAAATTTAAGAAAAATTGGCGTAGTCAGAATAAGCACAATACCCAAAACCGCCCACTCATATCCAAGAATTCGAGTATCCAGTTCCCAATTATATATTCCGGAAAAATAGGTCACCCCATAGGTTAAACCGGAACAAAAGGCAAAAAAAGCGCCAAAATAAAGCCAGGTAACGCCGCCAGCGGCATTGCCCAATTTTAGCTGGGTTGAAGCCGCAAACAAATAGGGAATGGTGCAGGAAAAGGAAATACAGGACATAAGCAAGTATGCTTTATCAGAAACAAATCCGCAAAGGGCCGCCCAGGCAATCCAGGTGGCTATTGCATAGGCAATCCAGCCAGCCGGTCCGGCGTCTGCCATATGAATATTTTCGGTCACTTCATTTTCCATGTTTATCCTCATTTTTGTTTCTCAATTCTCGAACTTAATGGTTGGTGTACGGATTAAGGCTTGTTGTATTGCGTTTTCAACGCAAAATTGCTTTATTTCAATAAGGTAACAAAACGAAATAATGCAAACAAGACCCTTCACCAATCAATCAAGTCCGAAAGTTGAGTGAAATTTATTTTAAAAAAATTACAAAAAGAATTCCGGCATGTGAATTAGATGGTGAATGATTAACGTCCCAGTATCTTGAACTTGGATAAACCCACAAGACCCAAAAGAATTCTCTAATGCCCTTGTCCCAATAAAACGAAAATCAGAAATAAAGCACAATAACCTGACATGGCAGTGAAACTATACGTCAAGAACCACCATGGGAGCGTCAACTTCCATCTCATCCCACTCTTTCACTAAAATATCCTTAACAATACCACCCTTTTCTGCTGTGACACTGATTTCATTTTTCATGCAATTGATCACGGCTACTTCTTGACCTTCTTTAATTGAGTCACCCTGGTTAACGACAACGCGGGCGACTAATCCCGGCATGGTGGCATTAATATT
The DNA here is from genome assembly GCF_054657595.1 of Desulfocicer niacini. Taxonomy (NCBI): domain Bacteria; kingdom Pseudomonadati; phylum Thermodesulfobacteriota; class Desulfobacteria; order Desulfobacterales; family Desulfobacteraceae; genus Desulfocicer; species Desulfocicer niacini. The sequence continues at coordinate 115,148 of NZ_BAAHYK010000007.1, read as the reverse complement.
AAATTCCATTGGTTCTCTCCCTTTATTTAATAAAATTCCAAATAAGTATTGTTAATTCGCCAGTCATAAATTTTAATAAACGGCACGGGCGGACCTCATTCTGACCCGGATCCACCCACAACAAAGCTTGCAACATTCTCCGGTTTTACGGAGTATTTCATATAAAAAAAAATTATCAGGCGAGTGCACTTTCAGAAAGCAATTCTTTTTGCTTAGTCCTTGCCGCAACGGCCTCTTTTTCAGTGCAGTAAATAAAACGAATGCGATCTCTCATGGGAGTTCCCTGACCGATCTTCCACAAATCGGCATTAATTACATGAAGTGCACAGAAATATCCACCAAGAGTTGGTCCATCTCCGATGAGAATTATGGGTGTATTACCACAAATATTCAGTGCTCCCCGGATAGAATAGGCATGGTCCACAATGTTTGACGGGTGACTGCCCCCTACTCCGCCATCTTTTCTTGCAAAAAAGGTATTCGGGAGTTCATCCAGCCGGTATGCGGAACGATTGGAGGTATGTTGAATTTTAAATGAATTGTCAAACAGATAGTCCATTCCCTCTTTGGTAACATAATCCGGACAGGTGTTGGGACCCGGCATGGCACGGATCTGCCACTCGTTTTCATATTCGGGAATATATTCTTTTTTCAATTTTCTGCCTGCAAGGTTGGCCAGGGGCACAGAGGTTTTGCCAAATACGAGCAAATCCCCCGGGGCCAATTTGCGACCTTCAAATCCCCCGTAACTTCCGAAAATACATGTGGATTTACTGTTTAAATAGCTGGGAACATCAAATCCACCGGCAACGCCAAGGTAAGATCGAAAGCCTGTTTTCCCAAAATGAAAAAATTTAAGGCGATCTCCTTTGCGAACCATAATCGACGTCCACATCTCAACCGGGTCACCGTTCAATGTCGGGTTCATATCCGTACCCGTAATGGCCATGACAGCATCTTCCGTAAATTGCGCTTCAAAATACCCACCCGCAATTTCCAGGCCTGCTTCCCCGGCCGGATTTCCCACCAGGAGATTGGCAAATCCCAGAGACACATTGTCAAGGGCACCCGATGCTGCCATCCCCTTGCCCAGGTATCCCAACCGTCCCGGCCAGTCTTCAACGATTGTCTCAATTCCACCATTGATTACGTTCAACATTTATTCATCCTCCTTGTCCAAATTTTTAACCGGAACCCATACCGGAGTTCATCGGTTTCAGCATGAATCGTATCGATTGACAGGGTATTCTTCATAACCTGGGAGCTTCCACGGCCCCTTTTGCCTGTTTTTTCTTAAATTCTTCCGCACCGTTTACGACTGCTTCCGATTGAACAAAATTCACATAATCCTTTATCCGTATTTCCCCTTCTTCAATCTCATATGAGTAATCGGTTTTCTCATGGACATGGGCATAAATATCAAGTATTTCCGACTCACTCACCTCATGGAATTTAATTCGATCTCCGTTCCGGTATAAAAAAGGAGTGTCTTTAAAAAGGGGATGTTTTTGGCTGAACTGAAAGGTGGGGATGGTTCGACCGAAAAGCTGGTAACCGCCACCTGTGGCCGTGGTATAAGTGAACACACAGGGACCGCCGATGCCAACTGTTCCCTCGGGGGTCCATGTCCGGGGAGGATTATATTTGGGAACCACAATGGCACAACGAGGGTCCATGGGCCAGAAGAAACCGCCACCGGGCCAGAATCCACAACCGCTATTATACCATTCCGTTCCCAAAAGTATTTTTTTGATTTCATCAGTGGAAACCCCATTACACATGGCAATATACTCCAGATTATAGCCATTTATCACATTTGGGGCATCCGGCCGGACCTCTTTAACATATTTTGCCACTGCCTTTTTGGTTTCACTGTCTTCAAAAGCGATGGGAAGATGAATAACCCGTGATTCCAACTTGATATCCTCAACGTCCACAACTGCCTGCTCTTCTTCCGTGATTGCCTTAATAAGCTCCTGGGGCCTGAGAATTTCCGGTTCAAAATGGAATAGATTCGTCCTGATACCGGGCACGGTTTCAATAAGTCCGGGAATCTTCTTTTCCAGAATATTGGCGTTGACGGTTCCAATGCGAAAGGAATCCAACAGATCGGCCCGCTGTTCCCGGCCGTACTCTACCTGGATGAATCCGTCACCAGCCTGGCGAAACAATACTTCCAGTCGGGATTCCGTGGGGGCTAAGGAATCCAGGATAACATCATAACTTTTTTGTTCCATGTGTTACGAACCTCCTTTTTTACTGATGAACGATGAATTTTAACCAAAACACTAAAGCTCCGGTGCTGCTATGGTGCAATTTGCTTTTTTTAATTCTTCACAAACCTTTTTGATAAGTTCCAATGCCCCCGGACTGTCCGAATGCAGACATATGGAGGTACCCTCGATGTCAATATCTGTGCCCACTGTGGTGGTTACTTTTTTATCGGTGAGCATTCGCATGACTCTGGCAGCCACATCTTCTGGTCGGTGGGACGCATGCGCCCTTGTAATAACCAGATTTCCCTCGCCGTCATAATCAAGATCTCCGTATACCTCGTATATGACTCGGATACCCATCTCATCGGCCACCTCTTTGACCACTCCTTTTTTCATGGTGTACAGATAAAGGTTTTTGTCAATCTCTGATATGGCCTGACATACGGATCGGGCTACGTCTTTGTTTCTGGACATCATGCCGTAAAGAGATCCATGGGGTTTTACATGGTGGAGTTGCCGATCCCCGGCTTCTACAAAGGCCTTGAGCGCACCGATCTGATAAATCAGATCGTCATGGATCTCTTCCATTGTCATCTTCATTTCTCGGCGACCGAATCCCTGAAGGTCCGGCAATCCGGGATGGGCACCGACCTGAACCCCATGCTTTTTTGCAAAAGCGACTGTTTTCTTCATTACACTCGGATCTCCGGCATGAAATCCGCAGGCCACATTTGCTGCACTTATGTACGGCATAAAAGCTTCATCGTTGCCCATGCTGTACATACCAAAACTCTCACCCATATCCACATTGATATCAATTTCCATAAATCCTCATTTAGGGGATAGCTCACAATATCAGGCACTCTGGGAGTGACTCACTAATCTTGACTAATGAGCAACATTGGAATCAAATCCCTCTTTTTAAATCGAAAACAAAAATAATTCCCAATTTTGACAATTGTGTAATTTTTTCTAAGAAGTTATTGAAAATTTTGAAGAGCTAATTTTCATGTTTTGATGGTATTGAAAAAAATCTGACAATCATTATTTGAACACAATATGCTCTGCTTCAAGCGCACAAGAACTACAATAAACTGTGGTCTAAATTTCATGGATTGATTTTTTACAGAGGCATTAATTTATAGATCGCCCATCTGGAAAGATTAATATCAGCATCTTTTTTGCCTGTAAATATTTGATTTACGAATCTAAAATTCGATTTTTCCGAATTCAAATTTATTCCCAACCTAAACAGAGCAAGCCAGACTCACAGACTTTCCCATTGACTTATTTCCCAAGCGTTTATAAATAAAGAACAGTCTTCCGGGAATATAAAAATACAGGAGTTTACATCGTAAAAAATTTATGGAAATCACATTAAGACAAGTGAAATACTTTGTTGCCGTTGCAGAAACCGGGAAACTTGCCTCGGCTGCCAATCTGGTCAACATTTCTCCATCGTCCATCACCGAAGCTGTGAAAGAACTGGAAAGTATTACCGGGGTTTCTTTAATTACCCGGCATCGCCGGGGAGTTGATCTGACTTTTGAGGGATTTCGTTTTTTACAATACTGCCGGGACATACTTTCTTCGGTCACAGCTGCAGAATATGACTTGAAAAATTCAAAATCCCATTTATCCGGCCAATTGACGATAGGGGTTACCTTCACCATTGCCGGATATTTTCTGGCAGCTCTCATGTCACGTTTCAACCGGGCGTTTCCCCAAATAAAAACGATTTTCATGGAATATACCAGACCTGAAATTGAAAATTTAATATTGAAAAAAAAGATGGATTTGGCAATCCTTCTGGTATCTAATGTAGATAACGATCAACTAAATACCAAGTTATTGGTGAAATCCCCTCGGAAACTCTGGATGTCCATGAATCACCCGTTTTTCCCCAAAAAGGAAATCTCACTGGAAGATGTTTCGCAAGTTCCCTATATTCAACTACTGGTAGATGAAGCCGATACCTCTCATATGAAATATTGGAAAAAATATAACGCCACCCCTCAGGTTCTTTTTCATACGGAATCTGTGGAAGCAGTTAGAAGTATGGTGGCCATAGGGTCAGGGGTCACCATTTTATCAGATATGGTATATCGTCCCTGGTCTCTGGAAGGAAAAAGGATCGAATCCCGTGAACTGGTTAACCAAATACCATCAATGGATGTTGGGCTGATCTGGAACAAAGAAATCCCCCCCACGTCCTGCGCCCAGGCATTTATTGATTTCTGCATCATGGAATATTCTCCAGGACGTCCCATACCCAGTTATCCTCACAGGTAAAAAAATTTCAACCCAACTTTTCTTTATTTCGCAACCTCCCTTAAAAGCATTTATCAAGGCAGGTGTCGATCCAATCTAACAGAAGGCTGGTATATTCCGTTTTTTGTACGGATATTACACACATTAAAACATTTCCGGACTGCCCCGACGGCATTGTTTTTTACAGTGGTATTTATAAAAAACTGCCGGAGCAACACCTCAGGTTTCTGCCCTTGTAGCATGTATCTGCCCTTTGCGGATATTCCTGAAAATATTGACGGGATTGCCGAAAGACGTCAACTCCCCTTCCTGAATCAGATATTCAAAAGAGAGACCCCTTGGCGATAACTTGAAACTCAACTTTCGGTGTTCGCCTTTCGTGGTGGGCTCAAGCTTACGTTATTGACGATTTTGTTGCAATTTGAATTAAGACACCGCCTATCGTCAAAAGTACAATAACCCAAACCTGACCCCGTTGGTGCATGAACTGTCTAAAAACGCCAGCTTTGAGATGAAATCCGAAAGTTGAGTTGAAATATTATTTTTCCGTCCTATATTTGTTATCATGTATAACCTTCGTCCCTTAAGTCCAGAAAAAGGGACGGGAAATAAATCCCATTCATCTGTTGATGAAAAGACAGATGACATTCTGCAGAAACCCCAATATCCTGGACCGGCAGAAATTTCTGATGACACAATTAACTTACAATTCCCGTACGGATCTTTCCATTGACATTTCCTGGCACAAGCACGGTATCTCCCACCATGAGCATTATTTTGTCGATCACCTGAACTGCTGGCGGGACATTTTTCCGGGCAGCGTCCTGGAAAAACTCTTTGATGCCCATGACAGGGGATCGTGTTATTTTGGAAAAAAATCAGAAAGCCTCTTCGATTCTGCCTCGTCCAGGTCAGGCTGACTGATTCTGACTTCAACAAGGAGAAAGCGATGAAAAACAAAACGGTTTCCATTGCCGTCACGGCCGATGAATACATTTCCGCAGTTCTTTGTACACCGGACATCGGCAACGAGAACAGCACTACGGCGCTTGCCTTTGCCCACGGCATGTCCAATGACATGAATCATCCGTCCATCAAAGGGGTGGCAGAAGGTCTTGCAGAAATAGGTTTTATCACCCTGAGATTCAATTTTCCATACAAGGAAAAGGGTAAACAATCCGCTGATCCAGATCATAAACTCATCAGAACATGGCAGTCAGTCATGGGATTTCTCGGTAGCCAAACACATCATCCGGTCAATACAATGGTGGCTGTGGGAAAATCCCTGGGGGCCAGGATCGCATCCCTGGCCGTGGCTGAGGGTGCCATCAAACCGGATCATCTCATCTTCCTTGGCTATCCCCTCCACGCCCCCGGTCGGACAGAGCAACTCCGGGACGCACATCTCTACAGTATCTCCTGTCCCATGCTGTTTTTTGAAGGCACCCGGGACCCGTTCTGCAAACTTGATCTCCTGGACGGTGTGCTTAAAAAGATCCAGACATGCCATGAACTTGAAATAATTCAGGGTGGAGACCATGGCTTCAGTCTCCCCAAATCCGATCTCCGAAAAGAAAAGGATGTGCACCGCCAGATTGTAGAAAAATGCAGGGGATGGCTTCAAAACACCAGCCACTTCAAATAAAAGGGAAATAATGACCAGACAACTAAAGACACCGGCAGACTCAGAATGTTTCATTGCAGAAATTGTCGGAGAAGAGAGCCTCATGGGTCAAAGAATGTCTGCCGGAAAACTCCTCCACATGATGGACATAGCCGCTGCCAGCGCAGGCGCCAGACATTCGGAAAGTTCCCTTGTCACCCTCTCCTTTGATCGCATCGAACTCATCGATGAAATCTGTCACATGGATTATGTGCGCTATGATGCCTGCGTAATCCAGGTGGGGAAATCATCCATGGTGATCAAAGTGGATGGGTTTCATAAGGCCCCGGGTGAACTGGATCTGATACCCGGCCACAGCCACATTATTACCATGGTGGCCATTGATTCAAACAGAAAACCCAATAAGAGTATCCCCGGGCTTGAATACCGCACAGCCAAAGATAATGAGCTGAAAGAACTGGCACAAGCCCGACAGAGACTCCTGGCAAATCGCAGTAAAACAAAGGACAGTGTTCAAGCCCTGGAACAGATCCCCACCCAATGGCTGGCCGATTATTATACCCGTACAACTCATTTCCCGCCGGAGGTCACGGAACTTGTCACCCGCAGGCGTTTTCTTCCCCGAAACACAAACGTCCTTGGCAACGTGTTCGGCGGTGACACCGTGGAGATGATGGCGGAACTGGCCCTGGCCACGGCCCGTCAGTTCACCGGTAATTACCGCATGGTGACCATTGCCATGGAAGACGTTTTTTTCCTTAAACCTCTCCAACTGGAAAATATTTTTGAGATGTGTGCCCATGTGATTTTTGTTGCCAACACCACCCTGGTGGTTCAAATCACAGTCAAAGCCATCTCACTCCATGACTCAGAAGCGTCCTATGTCACCAACAACGGTCTTTTTACCGTTCTTAACTATGATCGAGCCGGAAGAAAAAAAACCATTGTTAACGGCCTTAATATGAAAAATGCCGATCTTCAAACCCGGAAACACTATCTCAATGAACTGATAAAATACGAAAGACGAACCGGTCTTCAAAACACATGGGAACATCGACTGACCGGAAACCTCTGAATTTAAGGAAAAAAACATGTTCTCTAAAAAGATCCCTTTCACTTACCAGATGGAAATCCGCTTTGCCGACACCGATGCCAACGGCCACGTTTTTTTTGCCAATTATCAGACCTATTTTGACACGGCCTTTTTAAAATACCTGGATCACATCGGTTGCAGCTTTGCCTGGTTTATGAAAAATAACATGAACTTCTACTATGTGGAAGCCTGTTCCCGGTTTAAATCCGCACTGACATACGGGGATGAAATCATTATCTCGGTTAAAGTTTCAAAAATCGGCAGAACCAGCTTTACCACTGACTTTGAAGGCAGACAATCCTCAAGCGGTCGTCTTGCCGTCACCGGCCATATTGTTTCGGTTGTGGTGGACAAGGAAAAGGAAACCCCGGTTGAAATACCACAGGCATTCAGGGACGCTTTGTCAACGAGTGTATGAGTTGCAATTTAAAAACAACATCTCCGTCGCCACCGTGGTCATCGGTGTGGTCTACAATGAAGATATCATGGCACTGCTCTCCCAGAAGAGTCTTGATGCAGTACCATGGATTTAACTGAAAAAACATTAACGGTTTTAACAACACCTCAATGCCGTTATCGGTTTTTCCATTCCGTGGTGGTTTTATTTAAAAAGGCAGTAATCCCGTTTGCTGCATCCTCGGAGCAGTTGTTCATCACAATGGTGTTTTTTGCATAATGAAACGCCTGGGCATCGGTCATATCCGCCTGGGCATAAAACCCCTGCTTTCCCACGGAAAGGGCAAAACCACTGGCCCCAGAAATGTCTGTGGCCAGCTTCAGGGTTTCCTCTTCAATGGCTTCAAGGGGAACCACCCGGTTGACAAGCCCCAGGGCCTTTGCCTCTGTTGCAGGAAACTCCCTGCCGGTCAACAGCATCTCCAAAGCAGCCTTTCTGCCGATGGCACGGGTGATGGCAACCATAGGCGTGGTGCAGAAAAGACCAATTTTCACCCCGGGAGTTGAAAACCTTGCGTTGTCCGCCGCCACCACCAGATCACACCAAGCGGCCAGCTGACACCCGGCCGCCGTTGCAATGCCCTGTACCTGGGCAATCACCGGCTGGGGCAGCTCATGAAGCATCATCATCATGCGGGTGCACCGGTCAAAGATCTCCCGGTACTCCTTCACCCCCTCACCCACCATCTCTGCAAGGTAGTGCCCCGCACAAAAATGTTCTCCGGCGGCCTTGATGAGAAGCACCTTTATGGATTCATCCATGGAAATTTCAGTCAACACATGGGTCAATTCTTTAATCATCTGCCTTGAAAGCGCATTGATCTTGGCAGGATTATTCAGGGTCAAAATTCCCACCGCATCTTCTCTTGAAAACAAAATTTCTTTATACTCCATGTAATTTACCTCCTGATTCAGATTTAAGGGACCTTGCCAGCATCACACTGCAGACAAGACAGATCACCGCCGATATAAGGACAAAGACAAACACACCATGCACCCCATCAAGCACCGCCGCCTGCACGGCCTGCCTGGAATGATCGGGAATAAGGGCCTGTACCTCCGGGCGGAACAGATTTTCGGTACCTTCCCGCAACTGATCCAGCAATGCCGAAGGAAAACCGTGGGACACACGCTCCAGACGTCCCACCAGCCCCGATGTCACAAGACCGCCGCATACGCCCACCCCGATGGTACCGCCCAGGGTCCGTGAAAACTGGCTGGAAGCCGTTGCCACCCCCAGATGGATTTCCGGCAGGGCTTTTTGCACCTGCACCATGGTGGAAAGGGAGACAAATCCCATGCCAAGCCCCAGCACCATGAACACCCAGAACAGTTGGGCAGCAGTGGTGTCAAGGCTGAATTTAAGAACGAAAACAGCCCCTGCCACCATGAAAAGTCCCCCCAGAACAGGGATGTTACGGCCACCGGTTAGATCCATGATGCGGCCGATGGCAATGGCACCCACCGACCATCCAAGACTTAATGACAGCATGGCCACGCCCACCTGCATGGGGGTCTGGTTCAGTGCGCCCTGGATAAAAAGTGGCGCGTAGGCGAACAGGGCAAAAATGGTACAGCTGGCAAAAAAAGTGGCACCATTTCCCAATGAAAAGCGGGGGTTTTTAAAAAACCGCAGATCAAGAATAGGATCCTTGGCTCTTTGTTCCACCATTATAAAGGCAACGCCAAAGGCCACGGTGGTGCAAAGCATAAACCCCATTTCGATAACGCCTCCCCCCTGGGCCTTCGCCCCTGTCATGAAAAGAGAAATAAATCCCAAGATAAACCCGGTGAGACACACCACTCCGGCATAGTCCAGATCCACCGTCTTTTTCTTTTCCCGGAATTCGGACAGATATCGTGCAATGCCGATCAAGGAGAGAATCCCCAGGGGCACGTTAATGTAAAAAATCCATCGCCATGAAAACCAGGTGACAATGACCCCGCCAAGGGTAGGGCCGATGATACTTGATATGCCCCACACCGAGCTTGCAAGGGAAAGAGTTCTGGCCCGGGCACCCGGCGGTGCCACTTCCGACAAGACTATGTAGACAAGAGCAAAACAGGCCCCGGCCCCGATGCCTTGGAACACCCGGGCAAAAACCAGAAACGCCATGGTCCGGGAAGCGCCGGCGGCAATGGAGGCACAGAGAAACAAAGAGATGGCAAACAGAAAAAGTTTCCGTGTGTTGAACAGATCTGCAAGCTTGCCAAACACCGGCAAAGCCACAGCCCGGGCCAAAAAATAGGCGGAATAAACCCAGGAGTAAAGGTGCAACCCCCCAAGATCGGCAATAATAGTGGGCGCGGCGGCCGTCATGACAAGGGCATCCATGGCTCCCAGAAAAAGGGCCAGCAGAGCCGAGGCAATAATGTAAAACCGGCCCTGCCGGCCTATGGGGTCTTCAATTGTTGTCTGCACTGAATTTCTCCATAAAGGGGATATTTACATTACGAACTACAGGAGAGCATGGAACACCCTGCCTTGTTTCTGGCCCATTCCGGTCTTTTTTCAGCAAACTTTTTCCTACCAGCCTGTTCTTCATAGGGATTTCGCATCACGTCAAGCAGTTCATTGACCATGTCATAGAAGCTGTTTTCCGCTTTATCAATGACCAGCTGCACCCGATCCCAGTGGGCAACGGAAGATTGATTACCAAAACAATTTTCCTCATTGTCTTTTATTCTCCAGGCTATCATATGTTCTCCAGGCAGGCGTTGCAAACTTCATTTATCAAATCAGGAAAGCCAGGACCGGATCTCATCCTTTGACGGAATTTTGCCAGCACACTTCACTTCACCGTCCACCACCACCGATGGAGTGGCAATCACCCCGAAACCTGCGATCTCCATCATGTCAGTTACTTTTTCAACAGTGGCATCACTACCCGCTTCGGCAACCACCTCTTTAACAATTTTTTCCGCTTTCTTACATTTTGCACAACCTGGACCTAATACTTTGATTTCCATTTTTCTCTCCTGTAATCGGACATGTCCCTAATTTCGTCACCCTTAAAATGCTTGCACGAAATTCAAATCAAGTCCCTGAAATTTATACAATAAAGTTAAACAGATACCCCACTAACAGGATACCAAAACCCACTACACAAATAAACACAGCGATGAGGCGGGGCTTTAACACCTTTCTTAAAATAACCATCTCGGGCAGAGATAGAGCAATGACACTCATCATGAAGGCGAGCACCGTGCCAAGGGCCGCGCCCTTTCCCAGCAACGCCTCCACAACAGGAATAATCCCAGCAGCATTGGAATACATGGGCACACCAATTGTCACCGCCAGGGGCACGGACCACCAGGACCCTTTGCCCATGATGGAAGCCATGAGATCCTGGGGAACAAAGCCATGGATGCCGGCCCCAACGCCAATGCCGATGATGACATAAATCCACACCCGGCCGATGATCTCCTTCACCGCCTCCCAGCCATAAACAATACGATCGGGCCAGGTCAGTTTTTCGTCTTCCGCCGATCCGTCCTGGGCTTTTACGGCAGTGACCCAATCTTCAATATGATTTTCAAGTTTCATGCGTCCGATGGCCCAACCGGCACCAACAGCCACAAACAATCCTGTGCCCATATAAATGGCCGCCACCTTCCAGCCCAGAAGGCCGTACAGCAACCCCAGGGCAATCTCATTGACCATGGGAGCCGCAATAAGAAAGGAAAAGGTTACTCCCAGGGGAACACCGGCCGTGACAAAACCTATAAACAAGGGCACGGCGGAACAGGAACAAAATGGGGTGACGATGCCCAGAAGGGCAGCCATGACATTACCTGCCAATTCACTGCGCCCGGACAGCAGTGCACGGGTTTTTTCAGCGGTGAAAAAACTTCGGATAATGCCCACCCCGAATACCACAAGAAAAAGCAGCATCATCACTTTGGGGGTATCATAGAAAAAAAATTCAATGGATGCCCCAAGATGGGAGCCCTTTTCAATGCCGAACAGGGCATAGGTGAACCATGCAGCCACGGATGCCAGCTTGCCGTAGATGAACCACCAGAGATAAATCCCCACGGCTGCGGCAACCGCATAGAGATACAGTGGACGATTTGATTCCCCGGAAGGAGACATTTGGGTTCCATTGGCTGTAATTTGATCTGTCATCTTGTTCTCCAAAAATTAAAACTTTGACCATAGAGGCTATAAGCATAGGGTCCAAAATAGTTACGCAGGTGCTTATGTAAATGATGTCTGCACCGGCCGGCATGTCAAATTTATAAATAGCTATACAGCTATTTAATCACCAAGGGATTGATCATAACGTCGGTCACTTGGGGGAGAGATCCGGCCTGCCTGAACTGAAGATAAAACAAAGTCAACAGATATTCTCCCGCCGGATAAGGGGCAGAGACGATATCAACGCCTTTATTTCAGGGTCATCCTCCATCCAGTGGCGCAGATTCCCCAGAAATGTGGCGGCATAGGGGCTGGAACTTCCATCCGCCAATGAATAGTTGACCCATTTTTCATTCCGTGAAGAGTTCACCAGCCCTGCAGCTTCCAGTACCTTCAAGTGTTTTGACACCGTGGGCTGGGCCAAGCCCAAAGCACTTGTGATTTCACAGACACACATTACCTTGTGCTGGAGCATTTTTATAATTTTTACCCGGTTAGGGTCGGACATTGCCTTGCATACATCAACGAATAATTTCATACCCCCCCTCATATTCTTTTTTTGGAATATAACCCCTCAAAAAAGACTTGTCAACAAAATATTCGGGCTTGATCATAACATGGGCCATTTTAGGGAGGCTATCGTTTCAACAAGCCTAAAGCTATTTTCCCGCCTGATACAAAGCATTACCCAGAAAAACCTTTCAGCCAGGCTATTTATCTGTTACAATACACATTCATTTTTCGGGCTTGATCGCACAATGGTCCACATATCAAGTGGCTGTCAGTGCGCTCAAGCCCTTTTTTTAAGGACAATATGCCTTTAACTGCATATATTGCCCGACACATTAAACCCCAGGAGAAGCAATCCATGACTGACACAATCAAGTCCGGAGATACAATCAGAGTAGGATACACAGGCAAATTTGAAGACGGCGAGATTTTCGACACATCAGAAGGGCGGGAAGGCTTGAAATTCACAGTGGGAACCGGTCAGTTGATCAAAGGCTTTGACCTGGCCGTAATGGGCATGAAAGTCGGAGAAAAAAAAACCGTCACCATTCCCCCAGAGGAAGGATACGGCCCCCATTTCGAAGACAGAATCATTGATATCCCCGCAGATGCCATACCGGAAGAAATGCAACTTGAAGTGGGCATGCAGCTGGAACTCACCGATCCCAATGGGAATCCGGCCATGGCCACCGTGGCGGAAATTGGAAAAAAAGCCATAAAAATGGACGTGAACCACTTTCTGGCAGGCAAAACCCTTGTCTTTGATATTAACATTGAAGAAATGGGACTGGAACCCGATGCCCCCCACCAATGCGGCGAGGGATGTGACAGTGGATGTGACACGGACAAGGGATGTGGATGCAACTGCGGATGCAGTGACTGATACAGACCAAAAGAGCCATGCCCTTTAAATTGCCTGCCATCCTTTCATGGAAGCAGGGAACTTAACGGACATGGCTCTTTTATTTGCTAAAGAGCTTACTTATCGCTGGGTACGTGGGGAGACCGACCGACTCCGGAAATTCTTATTCCGGGGCTGAACCCGGGGCCGAGGAGATGGCGGCGGCGGTGCTGCCCCCGGTCGTTCAAGTTCAAACCCTTCCATGTTTTTTACGGGAATGTCATGCTTTAAAAGACGCTGAATATCCTTAAGCAGCTTCTGCTCATCCCGGCACACCAGGGAATGGGCCACACCGCTGGCACCGGCCCTGCCCGTGCGGCCAATACGATGGACATAATCTTCCGGCACATTGGGCAGATCAAAATTTACCACATGGGGCAGCATATCAATGTCAAGCCCCCGGGCAGCAATATCCGTTGCCACAAGGGTTCTTATTTTTTCGCTCTTAAAATCAGCCAAGGCCCGGGTCCGGGCAGTCTGGCTTTTATTACCATGTATGGCTGCGGCACCGATACCATCCTGGATCAACTGCTTTGTCAACCGGTTGGCACCGTGTTTGGTGCGGGTAAATACCAGCACCTTGTTCCATTCACCACTTCTGATGAGGGTGGATAAAAGCTGACGCTTCTGGGTCCGAGCAACGGGATAAACCGCCTGTGACACACCATCGGCAGCCTTGTTTGAGGCAGAGACTTCAATGATCTTGGGTGCATTTAGGAGCGTATCTGCAAGGCGCTTGATATCCGTGGAATAGGTGGCGGAAAACAGCATATTCTGACGTCGTGTGGGCAGGAGTTTCAGCACTTTACGAATATCATGGATAAAACCCATGTCCAGCATGCGATCGGCTTCGTCCAGCACAAGAATTTCAATACGGGACAAATCCAAGGTTTTTCGCCCGGCATGGTCCAGAAGTCGTCCCGGTGTCGCCACCAGAATATCTAACCCCCGGCGCAGCTTATCAATCTGGGGATTAATGCCCACACCGCCAAACACCACGGCGGATTTGAGGGTCATTCCCCGGCCCATGTTTTCAATGCTTTCATGGACTTGGGCCGCCAGTTCCCGGGTGGGGGCCAGAACCAGACATCTCGGGGCACAGCCTCTGCCCTTTGTTCGATCCAACATCTGCAGTATGGGAAGACCAAACGCAGCGGTTTTACCGGTGCCTGTCTGGGCACCTGCAAGTACATCCTGTTTCTGGAGAATGACGGGAATCGCCTGGTCCTGGATGGGGGTGGGAACTTTGTAGCCCTCTGCGGCAACGGCACGTAACAGTTCGGCCCTGAGGCCAAATTTTTCAAATGACATATATAATATAATCCTGAATCCGCCCACCCACCATGGTGGGCCAGTCCAGGCGAAATAAATGTTATTGCATGAATTGGGGTTGAGATAACCGCGACACAGCAGGCACTGACTGGGAGGTGCTGAAACAAAAAGATAACTATAACACCCTCACAAACAAAATGCCATCTTATTTTTAATATTTTTTTATCCCACCCTGAAACCAGCCTACAAGGCCATTTACCGGATTACAGACGACATCTTTCATACCTATTTCAATTGGCAAATAGCATGCTCAAACCTTAAAATTTTGACAACGGTCCCATTATCAAGTAAATTCAGGCTTAATTCCAACAAAGCACTTTAAAAGCTGATGATCCAGTGAAAGGCGTACCATGGGGATATTAAAATTTTCCGTGCCTGAAATTTTTTTAGGCCGTGACAGCATGAAATATACAGGCGTGTGTGCAAAGCGCCTGGGAGCAAAGAAGATTTTCTTTGTCTCAGATCCGGGACTTGAGAGTTCAGGATGGGTGGATATTATATTTGACATCCTTGACCATGAAAAACTCAAATGGGTGTATTATTCCAACATTTCATCCAATCCCCGGGACTGGCAGGTGGAGAAAGGTGCACGCCTCTATGAAAAACACGGCTGTGATGTCATCTTTGCCCTGGGGGGGGGAAGTCCCATGGATGCAGCCAAGGGTATTGCACTTGTCACCAGTAATGGCGGCCGCGTCAATGACTATGAAGGGGCCAACCGCATCCAAAAACCATTGCCTCCCATGGTGTTCATGCCTTCCACTGCCAGCAGCGGCTCGGACATTTCCCAATTTACCATCATCACGGACATGGAACGCCAAGTAAAAATGTCCATCATCAGCAGGACCCTGGTACCCAATGTCTCCATTATTGATCCCACCCTGCTCACCACCAAACCAAGGGATCTCATCATTGCCGCCGCCGTGGATGCCCTATCCCATGCCGTGGAGGCCCATGTGTCCCGGCTGGCCTTTTCTCTTACAGAGGTGCATTCTCTTCGGGCCATCAAACTAATCATGAAATATCTGCCCCTGACCCTGGAGAACAACAGTCTGGACAACCTGGAACAACTCAGCATTGCCGGCACTTCGGCTGCCATGGCCTTCAGCAATGCCAGTCTTGGACTTGACCATGCCTTGGCCCACACCCTGGGTGGGGTATTGGATGTTCTGCACGGCATTATTCATCCCATCCTGCTGCCAAGTGTCATGCGCTACAATCTGCCAAACTGCGTGGATAAACTGGCGGAAATCGGCAAGGTGATGATAGGCGGGTCCCTTGGCTCCCCCGAAGCCACTGCCCTGGCAGGCATTTCCACCCTTGAAACCTATTTTAAAAGCCTTGGGGTCACCACGCGACTGCGGGACATTATTCCGGACCGCTCAAAGTTGCCCCAGATATGTGAAATGGCCACCTTTGATTCCTGTTTGCTTAGCAATCCCCGGGATGCAGACGTGGAAGACATGATGAATATATGTAACGAAGCATGGTAATGAATTATGACAAAACCCACAACCCTTGAAGATATCATCGGACTTGAATACACCAAGCTCGGTTTTTTTGGCGAAGTCAAAAAGAACATGGCCAAACTCCAGGCAACCAACCGGCAACTGGAGCGCAAACAAAGAAAGCTTGAAGCCATTTTTGACGGCATATCTGATGTTATGCTCATTTTATCTGCCAATTTCACCATCATTTCGGTAAACCGGCTTTTTTCCACTTTTTTCAATCATACATCCCCCAAGGGAAACTTCTGCTATGAAATTTTAAAAAAAAGAAACCAGCCCTGCGTGGACTGCCCTGTTATGAAATCCAGATTAACCAACAAAGTCTGCCGTAAAATGATGGGCTTTGACATCGATGGCAAACATTATCAGTTTGATATCACCGTATCCCCCCTGCGGGATGCCCGGCAGCAGCCCTTTCGATTTCTTGTTTTAATGCGAGATGTCACCCGGGAAAAGGAATATCAGGCCAAATATAACTATTCCAAAAAAATGGCTACAGTGGGAGCTCTGGCAGCCGGGGTAGCCCATGAAATCAATAATCCCCTGACATCCATCAGCGGATTTACCAAAGGCCTTCAAAGACGACTTCCCATGCTGAATGCCAACCTGTCCGACAATGAAGAAAATCGCGCACTGATGGCGGATTTTACGGAATACATTGACACCATCCTCACCGAATGCGACCGGTGCCGGGACATTGTTCAGAGTCTTTTGACATTCAGCCCAAGAAAAAAAGTAGATTTCACCCCCCTGAACTTTAAACGCCTGGTCACCGGAGTATTGAAACTGCTGCGCCACCGCTTCAGGGAAACCCCCCAGGTAACCATCCGCCTGAAGTCAGAACCCAACCTTCCCCATATCATGGGCAACGCTGCAGAATTAAAACAAGTGGTTCTAAACCTGGTCTGCAATGCGCTGGATGCCGTCAATGAAAAGGGCTCTCTGCAACTGTTTCTTGGACTCAAGGACAATCAGATCATTTTTTCCATACAAGACGATGGCTACGGCATTACCCCGGAAAACATGGAACGTCTCTTTGACCCGTTTTTCACCACAAAAACCATCGGACAGGGGATCGGTATCGGCCTTTCCACCTGCTATAATATTATCCATCAGCACCATGGAGAA
Organism: Desulfocicer niacini; assembly: GCF_054657595.1. NCBI lineage: Bacteria > Pseudomonadati > Thermodesulfobacteriota > Desulfobacteria > Desulfobacterales > Desulfobacteraceae > Desulfocicer > Desulfocicer niacini. The sequence goes on along the minus strand of NZ_BAAHYK010000007.1, from coordinate 97,968 downwards.
ATCCTTGTGAACAGTAAAGAAAATAAAGGCACTACCTTCACCGTGGCCCTGCCCCATCCCGATGAGGTGCTGTCATGAGTTCCCCGAACGACAGAATGAAAATTCTGGTGGTGGATGATGAAAAATCCATCCGAAGACTGATGCAAAAAGAAATCGCATCCCCCCGGCGCATCATCACCACGGCGGGCAGTGCAGGTGAGGCCATGGCGGCCATTGCAAAGGACGCCTTTGATGTCATCATCCTGGACATCAACCTGCCGGATGCCAACGGCATTGAGTTGATGAGCCGTTTCCAGGAAGCCATCCTGGCCGTTCAGATCATTTTGATCACCGGTTACGCAGATGTGGACGATGCCGTCAATGCCATGAAGATCGGAGCCTACGATTATATTACCAAACCATTTGACCTTGACCGCCTGGAACTGGTGGTGGAAAAGGCATATCAAAAGGTAACGCTCCAAAGAGAAAAAGTACTTAAGCGCCAGGGAGAAAAACCCCATGTTCCCCGCCTCATTGTGGGTCATTCCGCCGCCACGGATCGAATTCGATATCTCATCGACAAGGTCGCCCCCACATCGGTGCCGGTGCTGATCACCGGAGAAAGCGGCACCGGCAAAAATGTTGTGGCCCGGCAGATCCATTCCCAGAGTCTCCGGGCGGGCCAACCTCTGATCACCAAAAACTGCGCAACCCTCCAGGAAGAGTTGATTCGAAGCGAGTTGTTCGGCTATTGCAAGGGGGCTTTCACCGGCGCGGAAACCTCCCGCAACGGTCTTTTGGCCATGTCAGACAAGGGAACGCTTTTTCTGGATGAAATTGGGGAACTTTCCGTGGGGGTGCAGGCATCTCTTTTGCGGGTGATGGAAAACCAGACTTTTCGGCCGGTGGGGGATAAAAATGAAATCAAGGTGGACATACGATTCATGTTCGCCACCAACAGGAACCTGAAGGAAGAGGTAGCCGAGGGCCGCTTCAACGAAGCCCTTTTTCATAGACTAAATGTCTTTACCCTGCAAATTCTACCCCTTCGGAAACGAAAGGAAGAACTGCCTGTGCTGATAGATTATTTTCTGCAACAACTCAGCCCCGGCGATGAGCCATATAAGATTTCACCCAACGCCATGGCCTGCCTCATGGCCTATGACTGGCCCGGCAACGTCCGGGAACTGAGAAATGTCATGGAAAGAGGCGGCATCCTGGCAGAAAACAACACCATCACCGAACATGGACTGCCATTGGAACTGATTGAAAAAATGACTGATTTTTCGGCAACATCGCCCTTTCTACCCCTTAAAGAAGTTGAAAAACAGCACATTCTCAAGATAATGCACCACGTAAAAAATAACAGATCAATGGCTGCGGAAATCCTTGGTATCGGCAGAAAAACCCTGTATCGAAAACTGCAGAGTTTTGAAGAATAAAACACGATAAACAGAGACAGGCCAGAAATAAGAATGGGGACAGGAAAATATTCCCGTCCCCATTCTTCCCCTTAACCATGGCAACTGTCTAACTTATCAAACAGATATGTGATGTTCCGATTTTTTCATATTAAGCTATGTCAGGTTTAAGCTTGTCAGGTTTTGAAAACAAACCGAATCATCGGGCCATATCAACCCATAAGAAAATTAATTTTTTTGGTTCACTTCTAACAAAAACGAAATCAGAGAAAACAGGATTCAATCATAATTTTTTCAATGAATAGGCAGATACCAGGTACCTGCCTGCCCATCACTATGGAGAGAACGTCCATAATATCCGGCTCAGACCCCATGGCCGTCGCTGTGATGCATGAGCCATGAAGTCCGTCAGGAAAAAAGCCGTATTACAATGCTGCTTTATAAATATTTACTACGTCGTCAAGAGAAGGTCTTCTTGGGTTTGTAGCACCACAGGCGTCTTTCTGCGCATTTTCAGCCATGGTAACAAGATCTTCTTCTTTAACACCCAGTTCTGTAAGGTTGGCAGGAATTCCCACATCAGCAGACAGGGTCTGAATGGCGGACAATGCTTTTTCAGCAGCTTCCCGGGTGGAGAGACCTGTTATGTTTTCGCCCAATGCCACGGCGATGTCAGCAAAACGATCCAGTTTGGCAATCAGGTTGAAACGGGATACATGGGGCAGCAGAATGGCGTTGCACACACCATGAGGAAGATCGTAGAATCCACCCAACTGATGGGCCATGGCATGAACATGGCCAAGGCTTGCGTTGTTGAATGCCATACCTGCAAGATATTCTGCATAGGCCATTTTGTCACGAGCTTCCAGGTCTTGACCATTGGCAACGGCCTGACGCAGATTTCCGGCAACCAGTTCAATGGCTTTAAGGGCACAGGCGTCTGTAACAGGAGTGGCGATGGTGGACACATAGGCTTCAACGGAATGGGTCAGAGCATCCATACCGGTGGCAGCCGTCAAGAATGAAGGCATGCCAAGCATCAGAAGAGGATCATTGATGGCAATGGTGGGGGTTACACGCCAATCAACAATGGCCATTTTTACTTTTCTGCTGGTGTCTGTGATAATGCAGAAGCGGGTCATTTCGCTACCGGTACCGGCTGTGGTATTGATGGCGATGAAGGGAGGCATGGCCTTTGTAGACCGATCAACGCCTTCGTAGTCATGGATGGTTCCGCCGTTTGTGGCAACGATGCCCACACCCTTACCACAGTCATGGGCACTACCACCACCCAGGGTGATGATCATATCACAACCGCTATCCTGATACAGCTTGAGGCCTTCTGCAACATTGTTATCTGTGGGGTTTGGAATCGTATCATCATATACAACCGCATCTACACCCACGTCTGCTTTGATCATATCGCAGATCTGCTGGGTCAGGCCGCAGGCAGTGATGCCCTTATCCGCCACCAGAAACGGTTTTTTTACGCCAAGAGTTTTCATCTGTGCGCCCAGCTGCTTGTGAGACCCAATACCCATAAGAGTTACTGTGGGAATAAAAAATCCGTATACTGCTTCGCCGTTTGACATGTTAAAGCTCCTTTTGCTGTCACCGTTCGTCGATTGAACGATGCGGTGCATTAGATTAAATGGATTTAAGAAGGCAACCCGAAGGCTTCCCCCATGTGAATGAACGTTTCGCTTTAGTACTGCAATTAAAAGACCATGGATGCTATTTTCGCATAAAAAAAACATACGCATGGCCCCCAAAAATATAACATACTGTTTTTATAATATAAAAAAATTTCAAAAAATTAAATGCGTGGATTTACCTGATGGGAAAATCATGGCATTCACCAGATCTGGACACGGGCAAAATGACCCACACAAATATTTCATTGGGGCATTTTTATCGTTACCTCTGAAAAAGGGTCCGGTAATCCAGAACCAGGTTATTGACCATGTTATGCTTGTCTGGCATTATAAGCAGGCGTAAATATTCGCTCAGCACCCCATCTTCACCTGTTTTGGTGATCAACGGTACGGTGTCTGAGGCACCCCATCAGTATTGACAGGATATACACATTGAAAAACCAAAAAAATATAGCTGCAATTATACCCGTGGCGGGTCTTTCCTCCCGGATGAAAGGCTTTAAACCGTTGTTGCCCATGGGAAGCCAATCCATCCTTGAAACAACCATTGATCTGTTCAAACAAAATGGGATAAAGGATATTTTTGTGGTGACGGGCCACAGATCAGAAGCGCTTGAAGGAATTATCACCCAAAAAAAGGCAACCCCGGTACATAATCCAGGGTTTCGCCAGGGCATGTTTTCCACCATCTTAACCGGCGTTAAATGCCTGGACAACAATTGTGATGCTTTTTTTTTGCTTCCGGCAGATATACCGGCCATCAGGCCCCATACCATAAAAGAAATTCTCAGCGCCTGGCATAACGGTAAAGGAAAAATTATTTATCCGGTATTTAAAGGACACAGGGGGCATCCCCCGCTTATCTCCACCCGGTTTTTACCGGCCATCATCAATTTCAATCAGGGGGGCGGATTAAGGGCCTGCCTTGCCGATTTTGAAACAGAATCCATGGATCTTGACGTGTGTGACCGAGGAATTCACATGGATGCAGATACCCGGGAAGATTACCACGCGGTTTTAAAAAAACATCAGACCATGGCCGTGCCGGAAGTTGAAGAGTGCCTCTGTCTTCTGGAAAACAGTCCCCTGGCAGATGAACACATCATGGCCCATTGCATAAAAGTGGCAGAAACAGCCGTTAAAATTGCCACATCTCTGGATCAGGATGCCCCGTTGCTTGATATCCCCTGCATTGAGGCGGCGGCCCTGCTCCATGATATTGCAAGAAAATCCCCCGATCATGCCAGAAAGGGAGGCGAGATACTTAAAGAGATGGGGTTTACCGACATTGCAGAGATGGTCTCTTCCCACATGAATTTAGAAACCGCCCCGAATATCCCTTTAAATGAAAAGGAGATTGTCTACTTTGCCGATAAACTGGTGAGGGGGGATCAGGTGGTCATGGATTTTGAAAAACGATTTAAGGAGAAACTCAGTTCCTTTAAAGCGTATCCGGATGCTGTTAAAAACATCCAGGCCAGGTTTGAAACCGTCTGTATGATAAAGGACAAGATTTCAAAACGCCTGAAAAGGGATCATTCCCATTTTCCATTTTCCCATTCGGGAGAGGTTTTGTAGTAATTATGATCTATCTGTTAAGACATGGTGAAATAAAAGGCGCATCAACAAAACGTTTTATTGGTCAGACAGACGTGGGATTAAGCCAGGCAGGGCTTGAGCAGGCAACATCCTGGCAGAAATATTTTTCACATATCCATATTGATCATATTTTTACAAGCCCGCTTTCAAGGACCGTTGACACCGCAAGGATCGTATCCGGGCGTACCGGGAATGCACTTATTCGGGTCAAGGAGTTCAAGGAGATACATCTCGGGGAATGGGACGGAAAGCCCTTTGCGGAAATAAAAACCAGGTTTCCAGACCAGTGGGAAAAAAGGGGCAACGATCTGACAGGATACCGCCCCCCCCTGGGGGAAAGTTTTCATGATCTTTACCGGCGGGTTGTGCCTGCTTTTAATAAGATATCATTGGAAAATTCAGGAAATATTCTCATGGTGGCCCATGCAGGGGTCAACCGGATGATTCTATGCAGCCTGTTAAACAAAAATCTGCAGGAGCTTTTCACCATTCCCCAGGCCTATGGCTGTTTAAACATCATTGATAATGAGGGAAAAGAACGCCTGGTCCAAGAGATCAACCGAAATCCGTGTCATTGGGAATGGCACCCATCAAACCCTCAATCTCACCGGCCCACAGGTCACTGTCCGGGGTCTCAAGAATAAGGGGAATGTTATCAAACCGAGGGTCCGCCATGATCCGCAGGAACACCTCCATGCCAAGGGAGCCCTGTCCCAGGCTTTCATGGCGATCCACCCGGGAATCAAAGCCTTTTTTAGAGTCATTTAAATGCATTCCTTTCAGATAAGAAAAACCGATGAGACGGTCAAACAGCTGCCAGGTCTCTTTAAAGCCTTCCTCAGATTTGAGATCATATCCGGCGGAAAAGGCGTGGCAGGTATCAATGCAGACCCCCACGCGGGTTTTATCTTCCACCCGGTGAATAATTTGTGCAATCTGTTCAAAGGTATAGCCCATATTGCTGCCCTGACCGGCGGTGTTTTCAATCACCGCCGTGACCCCATGGGTGGCGCTCAAGGCGTAATTCAGGGAATCGGAAATGGTCTCAAGACAGGCTTGTATCTGACGTTCTGATGTGCTGCCTTTTTTCCCCAGATGGCTGCCGGGATGAAAATTCAGGGATTCAAGACCCAGTTGGCCACATCGCTCCATCTCATCAATAAAGGCAACTCTGGATTTCTCAAGGGCCCCCTTTCCAGGGTGTCCCAGATTAATAAGATAACTGTCATGGGCCAGAATCTGATCGGGGGTATAGCCATACTGTCGGCAATTTTCCTTAAATGCCTGTATCGCCTCCGGGGGTAGCGGTTTTGCCTGCCACTGGCGCTGATTCTTAGTGAACAGCGCAAAGGCAGTGGCCTTGATCTTATGGGCATTCACCGGAGCGTTCTGAACACCACCGGCGGCACTGACATGGGCGCCTACGTATTTCATGGAAATATTCCTTCTGAAAAAATCAGGATCTACCGGTCAACACCCATCCAAGGACTGGGCTGCCCTCCGGACCTGGATGAGTTCTGCCACAATACTCACGGCAATCTCCTCAGGGGTCTGGGCTCCGATGGAAAGGCCTATGGGGGAATAAATGCCATCCAGGGTCTCCTGGGAAACACCCCGGGTTAACAAATATCCATAGATCATCTCTCTTTTGGCCCTGCTTCCGATCATGCCAACATAGGTGGCCCGGGTTTTAAGGGCCTGCTCCAGAACATCCCGATCGTAAATATGACCCCGGGTCATGATAACAATATAGCTGCCCCGCCCCATGGGAAAACCGTTAAAACAGTTTTCAAGTTTATTCACCACATGCACCTCTGCCATGGGAAAACGTTCTTCATTGGCAAATTCTTCCCGGTCATCCATGACAATGACCCTGAACCCCGTCCGGTGGGCAAGGTGGGCGGTTTCTGCACCCAGGTGTCCGGCACCAATGATATACACCGTTCCGTTGAACCGTGCAGGTTCCACAAAAAAACGCTCGTCACCCACATGGATAAGACCGGGGGAACGCATTTTTCCGGCATGCTCGGACAGAGATGCCAGGGTCTGTCCATTGAGTTGAAATCCACCGGTCTGGGAATGGTCTGAAATAATACAGCGCTGCATTGAAAAATCTTTATTACTGTTCAAAGGCAGCCGGCTGATCATAAACCCATTCTGGTTTTTCTCAAGCATCTCCAGCAATTTTGCAAAGATATTGATATTGTCTTCCGTGGCTGGCAGATATTCCAGAAGCAGGCTCACACTGCCCCCACAAACCATGTCCATGTCTGCGTATGCCTTGGAATCCAGGGTAAATTCTCGGATACATGCCCCTTTTTTTGTTTCAAAAAATTCCCGAGCCAGTTTCTGCACCTGGGCTTCCACCCAGCCCCCGCCAATGGTGCCGCTGATATTGCCGTCCTCATGCACAATCATTCGGGTGCCCGGGGATCGGGGGGCTGATCCCTGTTTGGTTAAAATGGCGGCCATGACCACCGCCCTTCCCTGTTGTAAGCTGTTGTGTAATATCTTTATTGTTTTACTCATATTATGATCTCTTTAATTTTACGTTTTCCGGGGTTGAAAAAAAGTTTTTTACGGGAAAGAAACACGTGCCCTACGATTAAAATCCCTTGGTTTATCAGCCGGGCCAACTCAGGGATTTCATGGAGGCGCTGCCGAATGTCAACATCAAGATCCGGCTTTCCCCCGGGGATGGCCCAGAATTCAAGGTTCAGAAAATATTTGTTTTGCCGATTCTCAATGCTGGCCTCAAAATCCACAATGTCTTCCAGGGCAAACAGCGCCTCATCCATGACCTCCAGGGGCAATTCAATGCCGTTGCTCCTGTATACACTGCGGCCCTGCAATCTGTCCAGACGTTTAAGTGTTGATCCACAGTCGCACCGGGATGTTAACAAACGGGAAACATCCCCGGTGCGGTAACGGATTAAGGGCATCCCGGTGCGAGTAAGGGTGGTTAAAACAATTTCTCCGGATTGGCCATCCGGCACAGCGTTTCCCTGTTTATCGACTATTTCCAGCAAAAGATCCGCCTCCCGCAGATGGCATCCCTGAAGGGCCTTGCACTCCACCCCTCCGCCAAGTCCGGTTTCTGTCATACCGTAATGGTTGAATACCGGGCAACCCCACGCCCGTTGTATGGCTTTGGTTATGGATCCGGGCAGATAGTCCCCGCTTAACAGCACACTTTTAATGCGGCCCGGGGTAATACTATTGCCCGGCCACCGGACAAGGCTTAACACCTGAACCGGAAGGCCTATGATGCAATCTATGGAAAGTTCATTGATTTTTTCAATCACCTGTCCGGGATCATCTACAAAGCCATGAACCTCTGTCCGGCAGTCAATTCGTTCAAGCCCTGTGGTGAGTCTTTCCCCCACGGAACCGGGATTGGATCCGGGCATAAGCACCATCACCCGTTGGCCGGGTACTACCAAAGCTTTCATTCCATGGGCAAAGAAATCCGCTGTCAACTCAAGATCTTCTTGTGTAAAATAGATTCGTTTGGGATTGCCAGTGGTACCAGAAGTCTGGAGAGTTACCACCCTTGTTATTTCACTCTGGGAGACACAGAGCATCTGCAAACCTGAATCGGCAAGATCCCGTGGATAAATGAAAGGCAATTTGACAATATCTGCAATGGATTTCAGATGATGGGGGGTGATATCCTTTAAATGACTTTTATAAAAGAAACTATTTTCAATGGTTGTCTCAATGACTTTTTGCAGCATGGCCAGTTGATACGCCTGTAGTTGTTCAGCGTCCAGGGCAGATCCCATGGAACAACCTGTCTTATTGGCAATCCACTCGTCTAATGGTGTTATGTCTATTTCCATTTTATTCATACCTGTATAAGGAAAAAATATAAGGCCCATTTTCTGTTTCAGGGGCTTTTGAAGCATATCGCCCCAAGCTTTTGAAGCTATTATAAATACTAAAAATAGTGCAGGGTCAAAGCTTTTTTTAGAGTTGCCGATTTCCAAAGATTCCGTAGAGTAATACTTTGAGGTCAGGAACCACACATATGTTTTTCAGCATTCCATGGACATATAAATTTGATATCCCAGGGTATTATTTTGAGGAAATGGAAATATTCGGATTGGAAATGGAAATCTTTCGAGCTGTTGTGCGGATAGCAGGCAGGTAGCGCGTTGCTGACCCCATTTGAAGCAGCATTTCTGTGCTATTTGCAACCCTAACGATACCAGTTGAAGGCTAAATTCGGCATCCTTGTATATTCAATGGACTTATGACTTGACTGCAAGACTTTGGAGTTTTTGGAAATCGTCTAAGGTATCCACATCAAAAAGAATTCCGTCATTTCCTGTTTCAACAGCCAGAAGACCTTCCTGATATCGAGCAAACAACTTTCTGGCACCGGCATCCCCGCTCAATGAATAGATCAACGGAAAAATATGATGGTGGATGATAACAGGATTTCCCCTTTTCCCGTTACAAAAAGGAATAACTATGGGCGGGAGTGCAGCCTGAAATGCCCGAATCAGGGTATTAATGACGCCATGGTCCACAAGCGGCTGATCCCCCAGCAAAAACATAGCCCCATCACACCGATGTTCCACTGAGGTCAGTCCCTTTTTCAGGGAGCTGCTCTGCCCGACTGCATAATCTTCGTTCTCAACAACGCATACACCAGCTAAAGCCACTTGTTTTCGGATAGTGTCTGCACCATGCCCAAGCACCACAACAATGGGATCAAGATCTGACTTCAACGCATGGGAAATCACCTGATCCAGGAGGGTTCTCCCCCTGAAAGGAAGCAGTTGTTTGGGACGTCCCATGCGTGATGAGCTCCCTGCTGCCAGCACAATTCCGGCAACCTTGATTATTTTTGCTTGCATCCCTGACATAAAATTCTCCTTTTGGGAATCCTCCCAACTGAGCCCATGCCATGTTCCCCACCCATACCATCTCCTTTTTATTTTATCTCGTACCACTGCTTAACAGGAAGCACGGCTTCAAGGGCTGCCACCATGATTCCACAGCAAACACCGCATTCGCTGAGATATTTAGCTACAACAGTGCCTTCCATCTCAAGCTGCGGACTATCCGCCTTGTTCAGCACCACATATTTCAAGGCCCCCGGCTGCACCAAATCAATCTTTTCCATCTCAACCGCAAGCCCCCGGGCCATGTGAATTGCATTAAGAGGTGCGCCCAATGGCAAACCACTATTCCGAGAAAAGAGTAAGGCCCTGTGGACGTAATCATCACAAAGCGAATGTCCAAGCACATCCAGACCTGCCACCAGGATCAGGCACTCTGTACAATCGGGAATCACCGGCTCGGCAGCATTGCATGCTTTCAAGGATTTGCGTTTTGCCCCATCAGCCTCCACTATTATCCAGTCAAAACATCCGGATTGCCACAGTTGATCAACTGCCTCACCGGAAAACCCTAAAATTTTATCCCCTCTCATACCGACAGAAGATCCTGCCGAACCCTTAATAAGAGAGACCCCCATCGTAACGTGACGCATATGACGACATTCTGTCTTTAGCTGTCCAAGCAGAAATTCCATATCAGCCGACAGGATCACCGCCTCAGTCTGCTTGGGAGGGGGCATGAAGATTTTTGTAGTGGTGGTGGTCAACACTTTTTTGCCGATTTCTTGCAAGGCCTTTGCCAACTGAAACATAAGGGTGGTTTTCCCCCCCGCCCCCATGAGGCTGATCACACCCCGGCCATTGAGGCGTAATGCATGTATCAGGGAAGATTCTTTCATCAGTTCACTTTTTTATTCAATTTTAGATAACCCTTTGAAATCATATCATCCATCATATCATCCCCAAAGCAATTTCCACTTTGGCAACAATATTTCCCGAAAACTGAAATTATTGACCCAGAAAGCGTAAACAGCCAAATGAATAATGCCAAATTCATCAATTTAATGAGGCTGTATGTTCTGAGAAATGACGGGTCCAGCTTTCTTTTCCCCCTGTGGCAATGAAAGCCCCCAGGATCACGCCCCTTTGAACGTAGTGCTCCGCCCGTTGCAAAGCCCTTGAGAGGGCATTCATACATGTATCCGAATGCAATGAGCCCACTCTGACAGTTACCGGAACATCTGGAATATCCGTAGCTGAGTCCAGCAGACGGGCAGGTAACTGCAAAATCCCCTCATCTTCAAAAAAACAGGCATTGGCCAAGGCCGTTGCCGCCGCATCTGCCAGGGAAGAGGTGTGTGACAACACCGTCACGGCCGATGCAATTCCCCGAGTGAGGCTTCGCCCACCCAGCCCACTGGTATTAACGCCCCAGGAGGCATGCCGGGCATCCAATGCCATTACATGAGCAATCAAAGGACTTTTAATATCTGTGCGAATGCCCACCCGAGCCATTTCTGTGCCAGCCAACCGAATGGCAATGTCTCCTCCGTTATCCACAATCACCTGGGTCATTTCCCGCTGAAAAAGCCAATCTGCCACAGCGTCTGCCAGAGTACCTGCCACGGCTGCCATGGGGGTTAAATCCGGCTCATCCAGAGCCAGCACGCTTTCAACCATTGTATACGGTATTGATATGTTTTTTTCTTTAAAAAACGAAAGCATCCGGGGCTCCCGATGCATCAGTTGATTCCGATACATTGCCACCTCTTCAAGACAGGTAAAGGCGAATCCGGCAGCTTCCATTGCCAAATCAGGATAGGAGCGACCATGGCGACGGGCCTGTATCGTCATGCGCATGGGACCATTTTCCGCCAGCACCCCCCTTCCATCGGGGAGTATAACAACGCGCCGGTCCATCACGCATCATCACTGCTGCCCACTGGAGATTGGGCAATAAAGGGTTTCATGGCCTCCACGTGCCCGCCCATGGCTTTATAATCAGCCACAGTCATGGTGTATTCCAACGGACATATGGTGGCCGGTGTGGGTGTCCAGTAAAAGGAGCCTTTCTTGACCCTGCCCACATCCACCATAAAGGAGATACCGCCGCCCGGCATAATAAAGCTGGGGGCACCGCCAACGGTGAGTGATGCCTTTCTTTCATGCACGGCCCGGGTCAGCTTGATGGGATAACGTGTCACCCCTGCCCGGGCACTGCCTCCGCTTCCTGCCGTGTACATGGCAGAGACCAGCGACGATTCACAGGAGGCGGCAATGGCATCAATGGCGGCCTGGGCATCGGCGGTCATGTCAATGGAATCAAGATCTCCATTTTGGTTCACCTGAAACAGGGCCCCCTTCTGGCCAGTGGTTTCGGTGATAAGGATGGTCATACCGGGCCATGCAACATTCATATCAATGGAGGCGATAGCATCCGAGGGGGAAATAATAGATGTCCCCCCCCATCCAGCCCCATGATCCCCGAAATAGCGGCCCGGAGTACTCTGCTTAAAGGTCAGCGACACACCGGTCGGTTTCATACCCACATAATCACCGGCCACATGACGACTGAGCTGACCGGTGACATGGGAGTCCAGCACAATGACCTCATCCGCCGCTCTCTTTAGAAGCGGTGCAAAAATGCCAAGGGTGGCACTGCCGCAACCCACACGCATCTTCTCCACGGGCAGCCCATCAATAGTGGGCGATTTTCCCACTTGAATATTGAGACGGCTCCCGCCATCAACTTTGAGCTTCACCGGTTTTCCGTTGGCAATGTCGGTGATGGTCCTGGCCACCACAAATCCATTTTTCCCGGTGAGACGGTTCACACCGCCAATGTGGATCATTTTGGAACCATACTGCTCAGTCTCCACCATACCCACCACCCGTTTTCCCACAAGGACATCTGCCCCCTCCCGGCCAATGAAAAGATCCGTATCGATTTTCACCAGGATGGAGCTGTAACTTAAGGGAACTTCAGTGACCACCGTCACCACATCCACATCCTCCCTGGAATCGGTGACGATGCGGGGCGCCGGTTTACAACAGGGATAGGTGGTACCGGCACCCAGGGCTGTAATTACAGGGGTCAGAATGCTCTCATGGGGCTCCGGCCCCACAATGTCACGCACATCCTCAAAACTGTGGGACCGCGTGGTTCTCACCAGGATTCCGTTGATATTCTCATATCGACGGCAGGCACCCAGGGCATTCAACGGGACCCAGCACCTTATGGGACATGCCTCACATTCCACTGTATCCTCGGGTTGAACCCCCTTTGCACCGACTGCCTCTTCGGGACAAACCCGGGTACAGACACCGCAATGGGTACATTGATCCACCGCCACCACTGCTTTTTTTTTAACAATACGGATGGCTTCCACCGGGCAATCCCGCATGCAGAAGCCGCAGCCGGTACATTTCTCCAGATTAATTTGCATATTACCTCTAACTTTTTCAGGAAAACAGTTCAGGTTTGGTTGCAGCCGGTGGTGTGTTGCGGCTTTTTGCCACCACCACCTCACCATCCACAATCACCATGGCAACCCCTGGGACATCTCCGGCCTCAATGGCTTCCAGGGCATTTTTACCCACAGATCCCATGGGGGTGTCCATGATCACCAGGTCCCCTTCCCTGCCCGGTTCTATAATGCCGCAATTGAGTTTATGGACCCTTGCCGTATTGCCGGTGGCCATGCAGATGGCCTGGGCAGCGGAGATGGGGGTGAGGCTTGCCAGTTGATTGATCACTCTCAATATTCCCAGGGGAACCACACCGGTCCCCGACGGGGCATCATTACCGATGATCACACGATCCAGCACCTTGTGCTCCACAAAGAGTTCTCCAGCTTTAACGGCAATTAACGGATTACCACAATGGACAATCTCAAGGGCCATGTCGGTTTTTGTGATCAGCTGTTCCACCTCATCCAGGGCAACGGCTGTGGGGCCTCCGTTCACATGGGATGCAATGTCCGGGTCAGCTTGGATGACCATCTCCGCCGTCACTGTGCTGCTGCCGGGAATGGAGGTGCCGCCGGTATGCATCATCACGGTCATGCCGCATCCCTTTGCCCATTGAATCATGGGAGCCGCCTCCAGGGGATCCTTCACCGAGCCTAACCCCACTTCACCCACAATGTGTACCCCTTCCTTTGCCATCTCTTCAAAATCGGACTGAATCAGCCCCTTTTCAAGAATCACGGCCCCTCCCTTGACCTTTGCGCCGCCGGGCCTGAAGTTGTTAAAGGATTTTGCGGCAAGAATGGCCAAAGACTTTACACCGGCCCGATCCTTGGGTCGTCCTTTTAAATGGACTTCACCCGCTGAAATCATGGTGGTCACCCCGCCGTGAAGTTCGCTTTCAAGAAATCCCATCTGATTTTGCCGGGAGGTGTAATCCCCTAAAATAGTATGACAATGGGAATCTATGAGTCCCGGCGTAACCGTTGTCCCATGGCAGTCAATGGATTTAATGCCCTGGGGAATATCAAGATCTTTTAAATACCCCACCGCGTCTATTTTACCATTTTTAATCACAATTGCATCGCCCTGGAGCAGCGGATTTTCAATGTCTCCACCGACGATGGTTCCAATGTTCTTTAATAATAGGTCTACCATTTTTCGTCTCCTGATACTCAGTGTTCAAATTTTTTCTGACCGGTTTTAAAAGAACGGAGTCAGATTGGTATGATTGGCGCTATCGGCCCAAAGCGGGTGTGAAGCCGGGACAAAATTTTGGTCCGACCATGACGGTTAAAAAATCTTCATCCCTGACTGTTGTGATTTAGACCTTGTTAGATTTTATAAAATACCCTGCGGCAATACTGGCTTCCAGGACCCGCTCCAAGCTCGCTGGCAGATGGTAAATCCGCTCACCCAGGGCATGGGAAATCGCATTGATAATGGCCGGTGCCGTGGGAATCAGGGCAGGTTCCCCCACGCCCTTAGCTCCAAAGGGACCACTTGGTTCGGTGTCCTCCACAATGATGGGGATAATTTCCGGCATATCCTTGAAGGTAGGAACATGATAGTCCTTCATGGATTCGGTTTTTCCCGGGACAAACTCCTCCATCAAAGCAAATCCCACCCCCATGGCAATACCACCGCAAATCTGCCCAATGACATTTTCCGGATGGATGGCCTTCCCCACATCATGGGCCGCCACCACCTTTTTTACGGACACCTCTCCGGTGAGGGTATCCACCGCCACACAGGCCATCTGACAGGCAAAGGCATAAGTGGCATAGGGAACGCCCTCTCCGGTTTCCGGATCCAGAGGAACGGTTTCCGGATCAAAATACCCCTGCCAGGACAATGCACCTCCCCTGTCCAAAATTCTTTGGGCAAGCCAGGCGAAATCCACTTTTTTATCCGGATTTCTACAGTCAAACACCGTAGCATTTTTGAGTTTCAAATGGGATTTCTGAACCTTCAAACGGTTCACCGCCTCGGTGAGCAGCACTTTTGCCAGTTTATCCGCTGCATCCTTCACGGCGTTTCCGGAGATATAGGTTTGCCTGCTGGCAGAGGTGGCACCGGCATTTGTGGTATATTTAGTATCACCCACAACCATTTCAATGGCATCGGGACTTATTCCCAGGGTTTCCCCGACGATCTGGGAGAGGATAGTGGTAGAGCCTTGGCCGATATCGGCACAACCGGTGAAAAGGGTTACCTGCCCCATTCTATCCATCTCAATCTTTGCCGTGGACGGATTTTGAACTCCGGTGTTACCAATACCATACCACATCCCCCCCAGCCCCACGCCCCGCTTGATAAAAGGAGAGGATTCAGCACTGACCCAGTTTTTTAGGGCATCTTTGTAATGGGGTTTTATCTCATCAAGGCAGGCGTTAAAGCCGGCACTTTCGGTGAGGGTTTGACCGGTACTGGTGATGGAACCCTTTTTCAGCCCGTTTAACATGCGAATTGCCAAAGGATCCATCTGAAGAGCCTGGGCCAGAAGATCCATCTGGCTTTCGTGGGCCAGGGCCATTTGGGGAGCGCCAAATCCCCGCATGGCACCGCAGAGGGTGGTGTTGGTGTAAACGGCACTGCACTCTATATCCACATGTTCCACTTCATAGGGCCCGGTGCCATGCACTGCTGCCCGGGAAGCCACGGCAATGCCGTAAGAACCATAGGCCCCGGTGTTACACACGGCTCTCACTTTCATTGCCACCACCCGACCCTGGGCATCGGCAGCGGTTTTCATATGAATTACAAAGGGGTGTCGCTTGGAGGAGGCAAGATAGGTCTCTTCCCGGGAGTAAACAAACCGGACCGGTCTTTTTAGATGATAAAGGGCAAGTGCTAAAAAGCCCTGTACATTGAGATCCAGCTTTGATCCAAATCCTCCACCGGTGGCCGCTTGAATAATGCGAACCTTTTCATCGGCAACCCCCAGCAGGGAAACCACCTCTTTATGATCATAGTGCGGATTCTGGGTGGAGGCGTAAATCACAAAGGTTCCGTCATCATCCACATATCCCGCGCCGGCATCGGGTTCCAGATAGGTATGTTCAATGGCACTGGTACGATAGGTTTTTTCCACGATGACATGGGCGCTTTCAAAGGCTTTATAAGCATTTCCCTTTTTGATGATCCGTTTGGACAACAAATTTCCCTTTTTATGGATCAAAGGGGCACCCGGTGCCAGGGCCTCCTCCGGTTCAAAGATCGCCGGCAGATCTTCGTAGGTAACGATGACGGCTAACATGGCCAAAGCTGCTGCATCGGGGGTTTCCGCCACCACAAGGGCCACGGGATCCGCCATGGACCGCACCTTGTCAACGGCCAGAAGGGGTTGATCTTTGTTGATAATCCCTGTAAGGTTCGTTCCCGGGATATGCTCTGCGGTGAAGACGGCCACAACTCCAGGTATTTTAACGGCTTTTGAAACATCAATGTTTTTTAAAAACCCATGGGGACGCTGGCTGCGAACCACTCTGAGGCACAAGGGGTGATCCAGTTCCAGATCGGCACAGAACACCGGTGCCCCCTTAACTTTATCCAGGGCACCTTTACGCCGAATACTCTTTCCCACCGTCTGATATTGATTCTTCATTTTTCACACCACTCTATCATCGGATACATCATTCTCATAAAAAGGCCCTGCACGGCCGGCTCTTTATAGATGATTGAAGACCGTCTTCCGGTGATCTCAACCATTTTTTCCGCAAGAAGCGTTCCTGCCTCCCGAAGCAGTTCATGGGTGGGCTTATGTCCCATCAAAAACGATTCCAGCGCATCCATGCGATGGGGGGTGGGGGTACAGGCGCCCAAGGAAAATCGCAGAAATGAAATATTTCCGGCTTCATCTTTGTCCGCCATGGCCGCCATGGTCATGCGGGAGATGGCAAGGGCCTTTCGTCTGCCAATTTTCTGAAAATCGGCAAAACCCGCATTTCTGGGTTTCAGGATGAATTTTACGATGATATCTTCGGGAGCAAGGACGCTAAGGTAGGCCCCGGCTGCAATGGCATCCATGGAAATTTCTCTCATGCCATTTTGATTTGCCACCACGGCCAGGGCTTCATGGATCACAAGCGGGGGGATGGTGTCACCGCAAGGTGATGCATGGGCCACATTCCCCCCAATGGTGGCAACATTTCGAATCTGACGGCTGGCAAAGGTATCGGAAGATTTCCTAAGCGCCGGTGCATACATTTTAATAAGGGGCGAGGTATTGATCTCAGTTAATGTGACACCACTGCCAATGCATAACCCAGCATCGGTCATCTCTATTTTTCTCAATACCGCCAGGCGACTGACATCGAGAAGCTTTTTTTTATTTAATGTGCCGGACCTGAGATCCACCATCACATCGGTGCCCCCGGCAAGGATTTCAGTTTGAGGGCCATGGATATCCAGAAAAACCAGGGCCTCTTCGAGGGTTTCCGGACGGTAATATCTCATTTCAGACATGGGGCTCCCCCTGATTTTTTTCCTTTTTTGTACCATTCAACATCGCTGTTGAACTGGTTTCAACGGCGAAACCCTGGGATTTTCCTCCGGCATCATCATTAAGATCATTGTCGGAAGGGAATGTGCCGTTTTTTACCGGCATCGCCACCTTGATGGAAGAAAAAATCTGTTGGTAACCCGTACATCTGCATAAATTTCCCGCAACGGCATCCCTGATTTCATCATCATCCGGTGCTGGATTCTCTTTCAAAAGTGCATGGGTACTCATCAAAATACCAGGGGTACAAAACCCGCACTGCACGGCATGGTGCTCCAAGAAGGTCTCCTGTATGGGGTGAAGGACTTTTTCTTTTTCAAGCCCCTCAACGGTCAGTACCTTCCTGCCATCCAGTTGAACCCCACACATGAGGCATGAATTGATGGCTTTTCCATCCACCTCAATGGTGCAGGCACCGCACTCACCAATGCCGCACCCCTCTTTGGTCCCCTTGAGCCCCATCACATCCCGGATCACCTGAACCGCCGTCATTTCTGCCGGAATGCGCACGGAGGCCTTCTGTCCATTGAGGGTAAATTGAATATCTATTTTATGTTGATCCATCTTTCTTATTACGCTCCTCTTCACTGGTTGACCCATCCAGGGAATTCCAATCCTTATCTCGGGATACTGTATTTTGGGCTTGATCATAACTTCGGCCACTCATCACAGTTGGTGATCCAACGCCAACGGGGTCAAGCTTGCGTTATTGGAGCGAGATTAGCAAGCTCCATGCTCTTGACAACAAGCTGAGTTTAAATGTAAATTCCAACAAAAGTCTCAATAACACAAGCCTGCCCCCTCCCCAAAATGACCGAAGTTGTGATCAAGCCCTGGATTTTTATGAAGGTGTCCGGCTCTCTGATCTATCTCAACCCATCTTCACCCTTAACCTCTGCGGTGGTCAAGCCACCCACACGGGGAAGAGGCCTTCCGGAATCGGTGATACCTACAATGAGCACCAACTCATTTGCCTTGGGTGCATCGGGAATTCTCACCTCCATGGCATCAAAATGGGACCTGACATAGGCAGCATCTTTATGTCCAAGGGGAAGGTCAATGGCACATCCGGGGCCCCCCATCTTTTTAGCCGACGGCAGCAGTGCCTTACCTCCGCCCACATTGGCACGGATGGGTTTTCCCAGGGCCGGATGCATCAGTGCCGCACAATGTTCACGTTCTCCATCCAGACCGGCAATGGCGGCCTTTCCATAGCTTTCCACCTTTTCAGGGGCAATGCCAAGGGCAGCCACCGCTTTTTGGGTTAGCATTTCACCGATCTCATCACTCCATTGATACAGCAATGACAAATCCACCTGATACACTCCTGCATAGGGATTTTTAAACACCGCAGCACAGGCGGCTTTTCTTGTGGGGGTGCCAAGTTGAACGGTTCCATCTGCATGGGTTTCTTCAACAATGGTATACACGGTTCTAATTTCAGGTTTCATCTCTTTAATCTCCTGTGTAAATTAATGTTGGGTGGGACAGATGCCCCACGAACTACGATGATTGGCCAACAGCCCGATCAAAAATTCCGCTCTATATATCATCCCATAATGCCTGGAAGAAAACATCTGTAGCAAAACTAATTCCCCAAAATCCCATAAAGGCAAGGGCAAAACCATTGGGCGTTCCAATGAACAAGAGCAAAAACAATACTGCAATTCCAATTAATCCAATGGTCTGAGGATCTATTTTCCCTCTCTAATTATCAGCAGTAGCTTCGCATCTCTATAAATTTCTAATTCCCATCGTATGTCAGGCCACCTGTAACCTTTGTTGCCCCAGCAGAAATATCAGGTCCAGGAAAGACGATACTCGGACAGGAAGCTTAAGTCATTGGGCAATTTTTTCCAAAACTTTTTATTAACAAAAAGTCCTTCGGACACACAACCAAAGGAGGTTGAAACGCCAAAATCAGCAACTTCATACAGCTTAAAGGCTTTCACAAGGGCGGGAAAGATGACGATACCGTCAATGACACCCGTTTCCATGGCAAGAAATGCCGAGTTGAGAATAGGTTTGACGTGCGCCGCAGCACACTGAACAACGGGATGGAGCAGCCAACCCACGTGGGCGCTCCTCAACTCGGCATTGTCCATTTTTCAGCTTTCTATGGCACCGGAACGAACCCCCTTTAAATAATTCCCACAATACAAATCATTTCCAATGAGCATATCTGCGGTTTTAATGGTGGCCATAATTTTTTGATCCAAGGGATCAATGATAGCTGAATCCATTCCGGCACTCATCATTAAAGTCACAAAAGTCCTGTTAATAATCTTACGCTGGGGAAGTCCGTAAGAGATATTGGACAATCCCCCGGTAATGTGTACTTCAGGAAATCTAGCCTTGATGGCACGGACGGCACTTAGAACCATAACGCCTTTATTACTATCAGTGCTGATGGGCTGTACCAAAGGATCTATATAGATGGCGTTAGTTGGGATATCAATTTTATTCAGTTCCTCCACCAGCGTAACTGCCCGGTCAACAATATCATCGGAAGAGACAGGCATCCCATTATCATCCATACAAAGAGCTATAACTTTGCACTCTTTTCCTTTCAGAAATGGCATCATTGTATTGAATCTCTCTTTTTCAAGACTAATGGAATTAATCATAGGCATTTTATCAATTTTGTTAAATGCCATCTCTAAAACTGCTGGATCTGGGCTGTCCAGCGCCAGGGGGACATTTGCAATGGGCTGAATGATATCCAAAAGCCACTTCATATCCTCTGTTTCATGACCAATACGAGCGCCGGCATTCACATCAATATAATTTGCTCCAGCCTTCAACTGATTGTTAACATCATCCATTATATAATCTGCATCACGCTCTGCGACAGCTGCCTGAACCTTTTTTCGGGAAGTATTTATCCTTTCTCCAATTACTTCAAACATCAAAAACGCTCCTAAATTTCATAATTATTTCCCATGCAACCTTATCAAGCCCACCATCCAGTAAACAAAAACCTTCTCAGATTTAAGCAACGGTAAATTGGCTTCGATCTCTCCCTTGATATGATCAAGCTCAGCTTATCAGACAAATGATTTTGCTAGCTTGGCTGCAGAACCGGCATCAGGAGCAAAGCCATCTGCACCAATTTCATCACAAAACCCCTGGGTAACCGGCGCTCCCCCAACCATAATTTTCACTTTCTCTCGAAGCCCACTCTCCACAATGGCGTCAACTGTCTGTTTCATCATGGGCATCGTGGTGGTCAGGAGGGCAGAAAGACACACGATCTGGGCATCTTTTTTCTTAATTTCCTCAACAAAATCCTCGGGAGCAATATCCACACCCAGATTGTGGACAACCATGCCAGCACTCTCCATCATCATTGAAACCAGGTTCTTTCCGATGTCATGAAGATCGCCCTTAACGGTACCAATTATAACATTGGTACTACTAGAAACATCACCTTCACCCAACAGTGGTTTGAGTTTTTCCACACAACCTCCCATGGCCTGGGCAGCCATGAGCACTTCGGGAATAAACATATCACCACTTTCCATCTTTTCCCCAACAATGTCCATACCGAAAATGAGACCTTTATTTAAAATATCTACTGCCGGTACATTATCGGCAATAGCTGCATCCACCAGCTGATTCAGTTTTACGGCATCACATGCCACCAATGCTTCTGTCATTGCTTTGAAATCTGCCATTTTATTTCCTCCATCTATATGTTGTGAGGATCGTATTCTTTGCGAAGCCTCTGTTTGGATTTTGATTCATAGACTGACAATAAAGTACAATAAGACAAGTCTTGCACCATACAAATAATCTATTTATTTCTTACTTGTCGGAGCATCCCGACTTATGTCGATAGAATCCATCTGATGTTCCCATGACTCTCATAATTGCTTCAAGTACGCCACCGGAGATTGCCCTTGATTTGTCCGAAATGGTATCGCAATAGGCTATGACCCCCCTTGGATCAACATCACCGATTTTCAATCCACTCTTCACCACCGTACCAGACCTGATCAAGCCCCTGACCACTCCGGAAATCTCGGTTGTGATGTGATCGCCATTCACCTTTCCCACCACAGCTCCTGACTTAACCATGGTGCCGATCTCTATATCTGATACAAATTCACCGTCGCTGGGTGCCCTTAATACCCTCTCCCGGGCAAATCCGTTAATACTGCCGGGAATGCCAGTATTGGCCTCGGCCTGTCCCGCTGAAATCAGACGACCAAGGTTGTGCCCACGATTCGATTCAATGACCACATGCACTGTTTTGCCGGCATCAAAACCGGGGCCAACGCCAATCACCAGAGGCGCTTCTTTCATGGTTGTTCCAAGGTTTCTTTTTGCAATGGTTGCATCAATGACAACGTCGGGGTACAGCTTTTCAATGAAGTGCCATTCAGGATCAACAATGACAGCAATTTTCTTTGAACCCCATGTTTCTTCAATATCATCAACCGTTTCCACCTTTGACGCCCCCACACCTTCCACACATTTATTTCCGGTATAAATAACATCACAAAAAGCAACATTACGTCGAACAGCCAAAGGTTTTTCAATCTCCATCATAAAAATTTTTCTGATATTCGATTGATGAAGACGACAAGCTATGCCTGTAGCCAGCTCTCCAGCACCCTTTACACCAACCACAAGATCAAATGAATTCATTTGAGCCCTCCATATGTTTAACGCTGATTATTTAATTAATTACTCGCGAGTCATATAAATACGAAACCACTTCCCTGCCGGTCATCGTCGGTTTGAAAGCATGAAAGCGTTGACTTATCATGAAAGCGTTGACTTATCACGGCTTTCCACCAATTTTTTTGCAGTAAAGGATCTCATGGCTTCCACCGGACAATCACGCACGCAAAAGCCTCACCCGGCTTACTTCCCTTCATTGACCTGCATGTTACGTCTCCCTGGTAATCATCCAATAAATTTAGCATTCTTTAAAAGTACTTCATACTTTCCGAAGCCATTCTCCATTTTCAGGGTAAAAGGCCCTTCAAAAAACACAAAGTACTTTTGAGGTCATATGAGGGCTGCCACAAAGACTACCATCGTTCCGTAACCGTTTTCTGATCCAGGAAAAGACGCATGGAATCAATTCGACTTTTGGCAGTTCCCTGGGCGGAATCATTTTTTGATCCCAGGGGAAAAAATGCATAAGGCTGGGGAACCGGCACATTAACACCCACATTACCCACGTCAGCTTCTTTAATAAACCTTCGTGCCACACTCCCTTGCTGTGTAAAGATACAGGCGGAATGACCATAATTATCTTTATTATTGATCCAATCCATGGCTTCGTCCAAGTCTTTGGCACGCATGAGGTTCGCCACAGGACCAAAAGACTCCTCCCGGGCAATATGCATATCAACGGTTACATTTTCAAAAATAGTCGGTCCCACAAAAAAACCGTTCTCACATCCTTTGACCTCGGGATTTCTACCATCAAGAAGCAGGGTCGCACCCTCTTGAATACCCTTTTCAATAAAATCATGGATCTTTTTTTGCCCTTTTTTAGAAACAAGGGGTCCAAGCTCGGTATCTTCATCCAGGCCATAGCCCATTTTCATTGCGGCGGAGGCTGCAACAAAGGCTTCCTTAAATTTGTCATAAATATCACCGATAATCACCAGATTATCAGCACCAAGACATCGCTGCCCGGCCATGCCGTAGCAACCGCGAAGAATGCCGTTAATAGCTCCTTTAAAATCGGCATCCGGCATGAGCACGACATGATTTTTTCCATTGCCGTTTATGGAGGCTTCCTTTCCAAGTTTTCCACACTTTTCAAACAATTTTCTGCCAACACCAGTTGATCCGATAAATCCCACCCCTTTTACATGTGGATGTTCAAGAATCTGATCATTAATGTTGCGTCCTCCATATAAAAGGTTCATCAAGCCTGGGGGAAAGCCTTCAACCATGTTCACCACTTCAAAAATGGCCTGCAGACAGACAGGATCATCTTTACTGGGACTCACAATCACAGGGCATCCACTTGCAAGTGCATATGGCACAAAAGAGGACCAAGCATGCATGGGTATATTGTTGGGAGTGATGATAAGGAAAACACCCCTTGGTTCCCAAATTAAAGTTTGGTCCAAACCCCTTGCAAGGTCATTAACCTGTTCTCCTTTGGTTAACAGAAGCATCGCTGAACAAGCAGACTCAATGTTTTCAATGCATCTCCGGATAGTTCCTTTGGACTCACCCAATGTCCGACCATGATCCTGAACCAGAATATTACAGAGTCTATCAAACTGCTCTTCAAATTTTCCCCTGAGATCAAAAAGATAACGAACCTTATCTCTGACAGGGACTTTTTTCCACACCTCAAGGGACGCCTGGGCAGCTTCAATGGCTTTATTCACCTCTTTATCAGTTGCAGATGGAAACGTTGCGATCTCTTCACCGGTTGCTGGGTTAACATTTGAGTAAACATTCGTTGAATCAGACTCAACCCACTCGCCATTAATATAAAGCTTTAATTTTCCATAATGTTTTTCGACTTCTTGCATAATAGCCATACAATTTTCCTTTTAGTTTCCTGTTATCAATCTCATCTCAGAATCATTTTTTAAAAAACTACTTCAGTTAAAGTTTTAATTTATCGCGCTTGGGTCATGTCTTTATTGTTACAAATAAACCCATCAAGACAAAATATTAAACCTATTGTTCAACAATTTCAGTCAAAAACCTGACCCAGAGGACCAGGTTTTTAACAGATAAAAAAACTTATCAAATATCAATGTAAAGTAGACAGAGAGTTTATGATCAACGTGATGCTATTAAAAAGTATATTTAATATAACTTTGAATACGCGTCTGCTCTCCTTCTCTTCCATCCATGACTTCCCTGTCCGCATTCACAAAACCTAACGCCAATTCCCAATCTTTATACGGACTCCATTTGATGTTGGATTGTAAAGTCATACCTTCTTTATGTGCATTTCCTGTTAAAACGGCATTGCTTGCGGTGTAATCATCCTCATCATTTTCAGAATATCCAACGCCGATGGTCCATTTTACAGTGTCACTTAAAGAAAAGGTTGCACCGGTATATGCCCCCCAGAATTTAATGGTTTCAATTTCATTATTAATGGTTAAACCGGCACCGCTTATAACCCCAACTCCGCCATAACGTCCAATACCATCACCGTAAAGTGCACCGGCATAAAGTCGATGCCCTTTACCAATATTAAGATGACCTGTTAAAGACACACCCCATCCCATTGCGGTTTCACCATCAATATCAAACATTCTAATAAGCGCTTTTGGTGAGATATGTCCCCAGCTGCCTGAATACCAATATTTAGCAATGAAATCAGGCATTTTCTCCTCTGAAGTTCCTATGTTCACAAGGGTCCCCCCATAAGTAGCACCCCGGTCAGGATTTTCAATGGCAAGCGTTAAATTGTTTCCCTGGGCAAATTCATATTGATACTGCAGCATGGCCTGTCGAATAAAAGATGCACCCGGATCAGATACAAGATCCAGCCTGGGAGTCATAGCCGCAAGATCCATAAAAGTAGACCATGTCTGCCCAGCAAGAAACGTATGTTTTCCACGTGTTATTTTTCCATAAGCATGCCGCATGCGAAATGTTCGGCTATTGCTCCAGGTTTCGGTTCCACCATCTCCATGGAAATCGCCTTCCACGTGAGTCTGCAACAATCCCATCTCGGAATTGGTCTTTGTTTTGACAAAAAGCCTGCTCTCCCGGGCCGTCATTCTAAAATCATTTGTATCTCCAAGGCTTGCATCATCCAGAGGGATACTGTACATGGTCAACATATCGCCGCCTGTACCGTCGATATCATACATCATCAGGAACTTGGCATAACCGCCTATGTTAACACTAGTATCTTTAACATCAAATGTAAAAGCCAAAGAGGAAGAGACCGTAAAAACAAGCGCTGTTAACAATAAAACAAGGGGAAAAAGTCCATAATTAACCATCTTAATTTTCGAAAAATATCTTTTAGGATTCATTTAAATTATTCCTTATATTAAAAACATTTTTTAAATTAAACTACCATATTAAGTTCCTGTCATATGCATCATCATACTGATAATGCTACCTTTTTAAGACACTCAGGCATTTTTTTTTGAGCATTCAGCAATTAGACGCAAAACACCTGTTCAAATGAAGCAAATAAATTTTTTTATCGCATATTATTAAAGAATAGAGGCTGCAGACACCTTCGTTTCATTTGAAGTCGTGAAATAACTTCACAACGTAGGTTTTGATAATCGATAAATCAGTTTCTCATCATAGTTGAGTACTTAGACACCGAACGGCTACTCTGAACGAAGCCTCTGTACCATATTGATCACCTCCAAAAATAACCGAATCGCAAATGCTGAAATTCCTAAAAACAGTGCAATCTTACTGGGATATATCGGAACCCTGAGAAGCCCTGGCCAGTATTCCTGAATAATTATAGATGACCACGCCAATTTAGCAGCTTGCAAGCTCATCATCGTACATAAAAGGAAACCAAAGATCATTGCAGCAAGGTCAAAATAAAGCCTGTTGCGTGGCGATAGATAACGCAGTATTATTTCAACCCTGATATGACGATCCTCTTTTTGGGTAAAAGAGAGAGAGAGAAAAACAACCCACACCAGAAGTAATTGCACAATGTCATATACGCCGGGTATTGGATATCCGAAAACATAGCGCGAGACAATTCCGACGCCAAGAACAACAGCCATCATACCAAGGGCAATGGAGCCTATGGTGCAAAGTGTTTTTTCCATGGTTTCAAAGAGACTTAATAAGTTATTGCTTATTTTGCTCTTTTCAACGCAATCATCCGGTGTTTGTCCGGAATTCCGGGATTGCATAGTTAAATTCTCCTCTTTTATGAGTCAGTTGATCCAATCGTAACTTCTCGACAATTAAGGATTTTCCAGATACAAGTTATGTCCACCACCGCCGATATTACAGATCTTTTTACAAGGTTTTGGCCCACTTGATTCTGTTTGCCCAGGCCTTGTCATACATGGTTTTTAGTTCGCTGCTTGGTAATTGTGTTAGCTCCAAATAACGCTCAACCATCTGGTTTCCGGGAAGACCTGCGGCATTCATTTTGTTAATGGCCATTTGGTAAACACTCTTACTCATAGTTCCCCATTTTAGAATACTCTCCTTGGGCCATTCCGTAATTGTCATACCACCGTTTTTCATCTCCTCCAATGCCTCTGGTATGAGTTTTTCAGCGGCTAAAACGGCATAGGATTCTTCAGCTTTTTTTGCTTCTTCCAGAATAATAACACGCTGTTCCACAGGCAATTTTTTAAAGGTTTTAAGATTAAAACCGGTGAGATAGGAAGCATTCATTGGGGCCACCCAATGAGATTCCGATGTATTCTTCAGTAAATAGAGATATTTTGACACTTCATACAATTTCAGATCACGCATACCGGTGGTCACCGTTACCATGCAGTCCACAATCCCTTTTTCCATGGATTCATACACATCCGGCCAGGGTGTCATGACAGGAGAGGCCCCTTGCAATCGTGTCAGTTCTGCATGGAATTCTCCTGCAAAAATTCGCATCCGCTTTCCCTTCAGTGCTTCCATATCGGGAATTTCGGTATTGGAAATCATGGAAAGCAAGGCCGTGGCATTATGTAAAAGAAGTATCATGTTTTTTTCTGCTAATTCGTCCTTATAGGTCGGAAATTCATCAAACATGATCTGAGCAACCATCACACCTTCAAGGGGATTCCGGGGGGAGGTAACAGGATCCAACACCCCGCCAAACAGCCATGAAGGAAAATAGGACGGTGAAAACATGGTGGAGAAATAAGCCAAATCCGCCATACCCACGGCCATAGCATCAGGTGTGTCCGTGAACTTGATCAAGGCCCCACTATGGAATGCTTTCACTTTCAACGCTCCGTTGGTTCGCTCTTTGATTGCATCCCCCCAGGGCTTAATTGTCTCAAGCCAACCCTGTTTATCCACTGCCGTCATGGGGTTTGCAAATTTTAACGTTTTTGCAGACACCTGGGTGGTACATAGAATACAGCACGCAACAATCAACAGACTAAGGCTAATACATTTTTTGTTCATGGTAGTATTTTCTCCTTCCGGTTTTATCGCTTCATTGAAGCGATGTTATTATAAGACAATCATGTAAAGGAACATTCCCCTATTACATCTCGCCTATGGACTCACAGTTTGTTGACCAGCACGCACAGATAGCATCCTTTACAAGTGTTTTGGCTATTTGCACTTTATAACTATTCATAATCAATGGTCTTGCACCCACCACTGCTTTTTCGGCTGCCTGTTCGGCAACCTCCTCTGAAAGTTCCTTTCCGCATAGAAAATTTTCCGCTTCAGGTACACGCAAAGGGTCACAAAATACTGCGTTGATAGCTATGGATGCGTTTTGAACAATATTCGCATCTATTTTCAGGCATACGGCACTGTTTACAATGGGGAAATCGATACTTTGCCTCATGGCATATTTTATAAATGCCGACCGGGTGGTGGCTCCAGGTACAGGAATCTGAATTTCAGTGACAATTTCGTCCGGTTCCAGCACCGTAGATTTCATCCCGTTGGCAGAGGTGAAAAAGTCTTCAATTGCAATGATTCGTTTGGATGTTTTTATGTCGGCGTTCAATACCATTAAAGCCGGCGCAGTATCACTGGGATTTACGGCGATGCATTTATTGACGGCGCCAAATATGGAATGATATCGATGGTCTCCTGTCACTGCCAAACATTTCTTCCCGCCTTTTCGAACACATTCAATGCGACCGCCAAGCTGTTGTGGGTAGCGATAATACCAGCATCTGTTTTCCTGGCATATATTTCCCACAAGTGTTCCCAAATTCCTTAACGATGGAGATGCCGTCTTTAATGCAGCTTGGGCAAGGGAGGCATAACGTTTGATGATCAGCTTCGACTCGGCAATATCAACCAAGGTGGTCAAAGCA
The DNA here is from genome assembly GCF_054657595.1 of Desulfocicer niacini. Taxonomy (NCBI): domain Bacteria; kingdom Pseudomonadati; phylum Thermodesulfobacteriota; class Desulfobacteria; order Desulfobacterales; family Desulfobacteraceae; genus Desulfocicer; species Desulfocicer niacini. The sequence goes on along the minus strand of NZ_BAAHYK010000007.1, from coordinate 69,537 downwards.
CCTATTTTTAAAAGCCCTGCCTCTTCTTTAATATAATTCAAGCCTGGAATGCGCTTTATATTAATAATAATCCGGGGCTGCTCCGGCCATATATCCTCTCGAAGACATCCCAATAAATCCGTCCCGCCGGCAATGACAACGGCTTTACCGGTATTTTGCTGCAGGATGGATACTGCTTCATCAATTGAGCCTGCATTTATATGTTTAAATTTTCTCATTTTTTCATACCTCTTTTTTTCCGATCCTTTATTTTCCCCAGCGCTTTGAGAATCTTATCAGGTGTAAACGGAGTTTCTTTAATACGAACACCGATGGCATTGTAAATGGCGTTTGAGAATGCTGCTAGGGTGGGGCATGCGGCGCCTTCACCACAGGCAGTGGCACCAAAAGGATGGGTTGGATCTCCCGGTTTTTCAATGACAAGCGGTGTAACATCGCAATCAAGGAGTGAAGTTGGCTTGTACTCAATCCAGTTACAATTGAGCAGTCGTCCATTTTTTCGATCAACGAGGCAATCACTGCCCAAGGTGGCGTTTTCAACACCATGTCGGACATTTAGAAACTGACCGGCAACAATTTTAGGATTCAAAGCAAGCCCAACATTTTGTGCCACAACGACATGAACATTACTGATTGCTCCGGTTTCCGTATCCACATCCAGGGTGATAAACTGGGCCCCTTTCTCCTTTGGAATATATAGACAGTCGGGATTTCCGTCTTTTAAGCATTTTGTGTGAGGAGATTCACTACAATAGTAACCGACCAATTCATGATTTCCACCGTAAATACCTCGGGGTCCGAAGGCTTCGTCAAATGTTATCTTTTTTTCAGGATCGGATTTGACAAAAATAATTGCATTTTTAATGTCCAGCTCAGCAGCATTAACGCCCAATTTTGACCCAGCAAGTTCAAGCAATTGTCTACGCACATCCATGGCGGCTTCATATGTGGCCCAGCCTTGAATCCAGGTTCCACAACTGCTGGCAACAATTGTCGCCCATGGCGTAGAATCGGTGTCGTGGCATACAATACCCACATTTTTATAAGGTATTCCAAGAACCTCGGCAACCAACTGGGGCTGAACCGTGTGCTGTCCCTGGCCCAAATCGGCCAAAGCACAACATAGACTCGCCGTGCCGTCGGGAAACACCTTAACCATGGCGGCTGTTGAGTTGCCAGGTCCCGGGCGTCCGGCTCCCATGCAGAAAATGCCAACACCCATACCATGCCTGATACGTCCTGTTTTTTCACCGGGTGCCTGCCATTTTTCTTTCCAGTCCACCTCTTTGGCTCCTGCATCCAAACATTCGCTTATGCCGCTAGAGGAGATAAGGCAGGATTTATATGTTAAAGGATCATAACCGGCATCTACATCACCGGTTCTCATATGATTTATTCGTCTTAACTCAACCGGATCAATACCCAACTTTTCGGCTGCAATATCCATCACGGTTTCCATGGCATAATGCCCTTCAGGTGCGCCATATCCCTGCCATCCACATGAGAGAAAGCGGTTGGTATGGACATAATAAAGTTTCCCTCTCATATGCTTGCAGTTTCGGGCATAAAGAACGGTTCCCGTTGCCAGAAGTGTATTTTTAACAGGCCATTTATCTCCACCGGAACCAAGCTCCATCCAACATTCAAAATCAATGGTTGTCAATGTGCCGTCTTTCTTAAAACCAAGCCTTAGATTGGCCAAACTACCCCTTGACCAGCCGCAAAGCATCTCTTCCTTTCGCGTATAAGCACACTTTACCGGCTTTTGCAGCGCAAGGGTTGCAAATCCGGCAATGAGAAGATAATGAGAAGGGTGATTAAAATCTCCGACCTCGGCGATCTTGCCACCAAAGCTTGATCCGGTATATGGAGAAACATAATTAACCTTGTGAATCGGCAATCCCAGCACTTCAGCCAACACTGTTTTTTCATGGTGCATGCCCTGACTGTGCGTATAAACCGTTAATTTTTCATTATCGTAACTCATCAGACAGCCCCTGGGATTCATGGCCGGAGATTTACAAAATGCGTATTTTAACCCTTTTTCTTCAACAATAACGTCGGCTTCATTAAAACCTTGTGCCACATCGCCAAACCCATGGAAATCGTGAAGATCTTTTTTAGTCCACAAGTTGGTTTCGGGATCTTTCTCGCTCAAGTAATAACTCAATTCCCAGTCATGGCAATTGGGTTGACCATCAAAAACCTGGGGTGCATCTGGCGCCATGGCTTCTTCAATGTTCAACACATATGGTTTGGTTTTATATTCTATTTCAATGAATTCAAGTGCCGATTCTGCAGTCTCCTCGTCCACAGCAATTACCGCCACTACGTGTTCGCCTGCATAATGAAGATCTTTTCTAAACACCTTTGGGAAGTTACGATAATCCATTACCAGAGAAACACCAGGTATAGCCTGAGCTTTACTTGTATCGATATGAATTATGTCGGCTTGGGGATGTGGGCTTCTCATAATTTTGGAATAAAGGGTGCCGGGCAATGCAATATCAGAATAATATTTTGCCTTTCCGGTTACTCTCGGCAACCCGTCCTTTTGGCGGACGCTTTTACCGAGCACCGATAGTTTATCAGCCATGATGCTCACTCCTTTCAATTTTTTTTGCCGCAGACGCAACAGAGTTAACAATATGCTCATAGTTACTACAAACACATATATTACCGGACAATGCCGCCTTGATTTGAGATTTCGTGGGAGATGGATTCTTATCAATCAGCGCTTTTGCCGTCATAATCATTCCGGGACTGCAAAAACCACATTGAGCCCCATACTCTTCGAGCCACGCCTCCTGCAGGGGATGAATCGCATCACCGTCTGAAAGGCCTTCAATGGTTTCAATGACCTTACCTTCCTGCTCAACGGCCAGCATCATACAAGAGGGCACTGCACGACCGTCAACAATAACCGTGCAGGATCCGCAGGCACCTTCCTGACAAGCCTCTTTGGCACCGGTCAAGCCAAGCTTGTTTCTTAATACAAAGGATAACGTCCAATGGGGCTCCACCTGCAGTTCATAATCTTTTCCGTTTACAAGCAGTTTAAGGACCATTTTTGTGTCGTTTATCATGATTGAAACTCTCCTTGTTCCTATTAATTTTCTCCAGTGTATGACAGAAACTCCATTATCAAAAAGATTCGTCTCGCGACTTTTTTCAAGAAATTTGGGTTCTCGCAAATGAATTAGTACGACTTTCTTGTCCCAAGGCAAACTTCATAAATTTGCTCTCTCAACCAAAAAAAGCACGATGGAAGGGAAAAAATACAATGTATAAACAGTTACTATCTGAACAAGCAAAAATGGAAGCACAGCTTTAAAGATAGACATCACTTCAACATCAGGGCCGGCTATACTTTTTGCCGTATGAACTACAACCCCCAAGGGAGGAGTTAAAGTCGCCACCTCAACCATAACGACGGCGATGATTCCAAACCAGTGAATATCCCATCCTAAGCCGCCTATGGCTGGCAGAAAAATCGGCATCGTAATTGCAAGCATGGAAAAAGCATCTACAAAGCAACCAAGAAACATGAATACACCAATAATGCCGGTAAATTTAACGATAGGTGGAAGCTGAGTTGTGATTATAAAATCTGCAACCACATCGCTCATGCCACTTAACGACAAAAACGTTGAGAATAGGAAAGATCCTATAACGACCAAAAAAATAGTACTGGTATACCAAGTGGCATTCCATACAGAGTTTCGTATTTCAATGAGATTAAATTTTCGGTTAATACACACAAGCCCTAATGCAAGGAGGACACCAAATCCTCCCACTTCTGTTGAAGTTACAACACCACCATACAAGCCCCCGATGATCGAAACAATAATCAATAGAATGCCCCAGACATCCTTTATGCTTTTAATGCGTTCCAACCAGGTTGAGGATGGACCCGGAGGCATTTTTTCAGGATTCATTTTTGCCATAAAAAAAATCATGAGGCAAAATAGAAACGCATTCCAAAGACCAGGCAAGAAACCTGCCAATAGCATTTTCCCCACTGACACTTCGGCAAGCATAGCGTAAAAAATCAGAAAAATGCTGGGGGGAATCAAAACAGCCAAAGTTCCACCAGCAGCAATCACTCCAGCTGATGTCGCTTTGTCATATCCGTATTTTTCCATCTCCGGCAAAGCAATACGTGTCGTCATTGCTGTTGAAGCAATGCTTGAACCAGTTGTTGCAGCAAGGCCTGTATTAGTCACAAGACTAACGAGACAAAGTCCGCCAGGTATTTTACCAAACCAGCATCTGCTCGCGCTAAATACCTTTGCCACGGCCCCTGACATGACCACTAATTCCCCCATTAATAAAAACAAAGGAATTATTGCCAATGTGTACGAGTTACAGGTTCCATATGGTATAAGCGCAAGACTTTTAAGTCCTGCCATTGGACTTTGAATTATCATAATTCCCAGACAACCGATTAAGGCAAGCACAATCCCCACATGAAAGCCAATCGAAACTAAAACGGCAACGACCCCCACCCCCAAAAAACCCAACCACTCGAATTCCATAAATTCACTCCACGTTTTTCGTTATATGCGCATCTCTTTCAACAATCTATTACAGTAAGGCGTAAATTTAATCATGTTTTTTAGCACCTTTTTTCAGGCATTATAGGTTCGCAAATCACAAAAAAGCAAAAAAACTTACGCCATGCTGTACACTTTACCCGAACAAATCGTTCAAAATTGTAAGATCAATAGATTAAAGCTTAAACAGCCTTGATATGCATACTTAGTAAGGCTAAAAGATATCCCAGTTTTAGTTAAGTAAGCACTTAAATTCAGTTTACAATGAGACAGCGTCTATTGTATACAATAGACGCTGTCTCATTGTCAAGATATTATTTTTTTATTTAAAGAATGATTTTGATTTGAGAAATCCACAAAATAATTTATTTACGCTCATCACGATTTAACGCGATTGGAACATGATTGCCTTCTGCAATTTTAAGTATTTATGAATCCATTGCCCCTACGAATTATGGTACAAATCCTTTATAAAGGACTTCATGACAATAAAACGACTACATGTTCAAAGCGCTAAAATTCAGATGCATATCTCTAATTTTCGGGTTGTTTTGGCCGGTTTTACGAAAAACGGGGGGGGCAGGCTGACGTTATTTGAGCTTTGCAAATATTCGGGAATTGGTGATGTAAATGTTTGGGTATGCCCCATATTCGCCTGTTTGGGGCTGCGTAACATACTAATGTTCTGTGAGCAGGCCCAACAGGTAAAGATGGGGGGCTGACCAAATATTTACGAGACTTTTGTTTCATTCCTTTTTTAAACACAAGTAATTATCAAAAGCACAACAACACGAGGCCAGCCTCATTGGTCCATGGCAGGATGGTCCATGTTATAAGCAAACCTCATATTCTCTTTTATGATTTAAAAATATTGGGGATGGATAATAAAAAATGCATGGCTTCAATCACATGTTCTCTCATGAAATTGGAAGCGACATCTTTCTTATTTGCAATAATCATTTCAATAATTTTTTTATGAAAGGTCGAGGATGACTCCAAGTGCTCTTTATACTGCAATGTTTGATAACTGAATCTTCGAATTTGTTTATGCAAATTCGAAGCGATATTTTGAAGACGACCATTTCCTGCAATATCCATAATTGTCAAATGGAACAAACTATGAATTTTTTGATACTTCAAAACATCACATTCCTTTTTTTCAACAATCTCAACGAGATTTGCCATTTTATTGACAAGAGACAGTAGGTAATCCTTCTGCTCACCTGTTATAGAATCCATTGCAAGATTCGTAGCCAAGGCATAAAGCTCTGCCTTTAATGTATAGGCCTCCCAGATATCTTTCTCAGATAATTTGACAACAAAGGTTCCCCGTCGTGGCTTCCTGACTACAAGCCCCTGCCCTTCTAAAGTTTTAAAGGCCTCTCGGACAGGAGGACGACTGATCTCAAGCTTGTCAGCTATTTCATCTTCTTTGATCTGTTGACCTGGTTTTAATTCATCCGTTACGATTAATTCTTCAATAAAGCGCGTGGTCATATCCGCTAATGATTCAACTTTCATAGCGCTCCTTTTATTAATATTTTTTTCATACAATTAGACATTCTTCAATCAAAATCTAAATAACAATGAGGTTTGATTACTAATCTTGCCCACATTCTCACTAGTAATACCAAATGGAACAAGCTTGTGTTATTATATTGCACTTTTTATATAAATAAAACAAATAATAAAAGACTAAAAACGCAAGCTTGATTCAGCGATTCTTAAGGCACTGGCGTTAAGATCAAGCTTATTTGCGGCATCCTTCATTCTTGCTCTACACCTTTATGATGAGCATAGGTATTTTGTACAACCCACATCTTAACTTTTGATGTGATATGAAGGATGCCTTAGGGAATCAGAGGACCTCAATTTAACCGAAAAAACCGGTTGAAAAACCAATATACCTAATTCTGACAACTATAAGCGGCAAATTGAACACTTCTGACTCCCTTATTTACTTAATCTTTTTTCCTTTTAAAAAATTATACATGTCTATTGTATACAATGCAATCTAAAAAATATTCACCTTACAATTAATCCTTTACAAAATGAACTGATAAAACCATCAAGCACATTTATTTTATTAAAAAAAATGAAACTCTAAAAAATCAAAGAATTTGGACGACGTTTCATGGCAAAATCAGCACATTTCGACATCGGCTCTTTTAATAATATTAGAAAATTCTATCTTGGTCTCTTCAGGAAGATCAATGGGTTTTGCAGATTTCATCACGTCACGAAGATAATTTTTCACCCGTTCATTAAGACTTTTGCTTCCGGCATTCTCCCAGCTACTTCGATCTAACCTTGTAAAATTAATTGGACGTACTACACTTCTGCAATGCTTGAATGTATGGGGTGTGGTCAAAAATTGTCCACCATAATCAATGGACATCAGTTCATTCCATGCAAGTTGATCATCATCAAACTGCATTTCCTTCATAATACCCTTTGTCATCCCAAATATTTCATTATCAATGCAAAGGGCAATGGGACTGACCGTACAGGCAGTTTCAAGCTGTCCTGCTCCGCCCAGGACATCTGCGCCCGAACCTGCAATCAACATAGCACGCATGGCACGCTCAGCCATATCCTGTCCATCAATATCTGGTGAATCTGAGCCAGCGCCGTAACAATGTCCCGGGATACCAAAAGCATCACGCATCACCCCTACAAACAAGGCTGATTGTCGCAGAGACTCAACGCTTCCCTGCAAACTTCTTCCTGTACTCATATCCCCTGAAAACTGCAAAGAAGTTGCTATAATAGGTGTTCCTGCCCGAACTACCTGGGCCACGGCCAGCATAACCAAATTCTCTGCTACAGACAAAAGCACACTACCAGGTGCTGTAAAAGGCCCAGTAACACCAGAACCCGGCAGACTGCAAGGTTGAACGGCACAGCCAGCTTTCGCCCCTTGCAAAATTATCTCCATATCCATCCATTTAAAAACAAGAGGTGTAAGAGAACAGGCAATCCAGCTAGCCATGGGGTTTTCCCGCAACTGTGATTCGCCACCAGCAGCGGCTACTAAAAGTTGAACAAGATATTTCACACTCTCTCCGGTATAGGGTTGAATCCAGATATGTTTTTCAGAATTCTCAAGCATGGTTTTCAGGGCATAAATATCTGCTGTAGCAGAGGGTGCATCATCAGGAACAAGAAAAGGGGAATAATCAATATGTTCCAATCGGTCAGCCAATTGAGCCCAATATGCCAGATTATCTAAAGTGACTCTTCCGTACTTTCCTGTTTCCGGATCCAGCCAAGACTGCCCCCCAGTACACAGCCTTGTGTAAAATAGACCCTCTGGGTGGGGAAAATTCATAGCAAATTTTCCATTTCGCCCTTTCAGCGAAAATTGTTTCGGTGCTTTTTCAATCTGCTCTTCTAAAAATTTTTTAGGGAAACGGACAAGTTCTTCAGTATAATCTACGATTGCTCCTTCTTTATCTAAAAGAGCCAAGACTTCCTTATGGTCAATTTTGACACCACGCTTTTCAAGAAGTTCAAAAGCTTTACCTTTCATCAACGCCAATTGTTCTTCATTGTAAAATCGCATTGCGGGCTGAACACTCATAAAAACACCTCCATTGATAATGGTCTTTTTTAATAACAACGATGAAATTTAAGATACATATTTAAAAACAAATTCAAATTCGGTTGGGTTGCCATTTATTAAATTGCACATGTTAAACAATACCTTCGCCAATTATATTCTTTATCAGTTTGCCAGCCATATGATGTACTCTCAAAATCATAGATACACAAAATGTTGACTCTTGCACTCCTGCTCAAAGCACATTTTAAAACTTGGAGAAAGTATTATTAAAGCCATAGGCATAACAAAGCGTAAAATGTTAATTACAATTTACAGCACCTTTGAAACTGCTTCTTTTATTTCGAACCTCAACCAATATGCTAAAATCATAAAAAATTCGTTTTGGAAAACATTCCTGCCATGTAGATTATAAATAGGGCTTGGTTAGAACATGGACCACCCGTCACAGTTGGCGGACCAATGAGGTCAGGCTTGTGTTGTTGTACTTTTGGCAAGACACTATATTTAAAGAAAAACACAAACAAAAGTGCTAAATATTCGGGTTGCTACTATAAATAACGCAAGCCTGACAACACCCCAAAGTGGCCCCTGTTGTGAGTAAGTCCCTACAAATCACCGTGTGATGATTCTCATCAGCAGGCCCTAAATAACACTGGTCTCATGGTCTGATTCGCTAGCCTATTGTCTTTAGTATACAATAGACTTTAATTTGTCAAGCATCATTTCATCATTATCGTAATTTGGCATCCTTTATTTGCCTGTTTTGCGATTCTTATCTCAGGTTTTCGTGTTCTTTGGGCAAGAGAATCAGAAGTAAAAATCAAGAATTGATAGTGTAGGACTTGATCACAGTGCACTATCCATCAAGGTTCTCTTCTATAAAGAGTTTTTCCTTGGACATCGGTGAGGTTATACATGCAAAATGGAATTAATTTTCCCCCGGGTGACAGCACATGGATGCAGCAGTCCCGAACCCGCTCCAGGTCCACATTCCATGCATCCTGAAAAGCCATGCACGAAATGGAAAACATATGGGTTTTCAATCGACTCAAAAACATGTCCAGATCCAGGGGCTGCTCCCCGGGTGAACCACAACTATTGATGATTGTGCCGGTTTTTTCAAAGGCACCAGACGGTGTTGCCGCTGGGCTAGAATTCATGGGCAAAGGTGAAAACACTGATTTTGCAGCCCCTTTTTCTTCCACATCTGGCCGGGGAGTATTTTCTATGTTCATAAAATCTTGATTTTCTGTCTCCTCCACCGAAGGAGATCCCCATTGTCTGGCAATAAAACCCATGGTTTTACTTGCGCCCCTGTAACCGTTTTCAACCATGGTATCGGGTTTATGACGGGTTAAAGGCTTAAGATCACCATGGGGCATCAATACAAAATTGCCATGAAATGAGCAAAGGGCGTTCTCTCAGCCCGGGGGCTTAAAATAGGCGGCATCTATGCCTGTCTGGGCCTCAACCGCCTGCATCACCTGGGGCAGGGTCATCCGGTCATGATCACCGGGGGACATCGGGAAACGGCCAAAATAACTAACCGGCTGAAAATGCACCCCCCGCACATGGGGAGCGTGTGCCAGACCAAACCGGATGATATCCCCCACCTGGTGATCATTACCCCCCGGAACCAGGGTGGGCACCAGTACCATGCCAAGGCCCTGTTCACTGCAATGGGCAATGGCGCGTTCCTTTATCTCCTGAAGCGGCTTGCCCCGCAATTTTAAATGAACCCTGTCATCCACGCCGTCAAACTGAAGAAACACACTGTCAAGCCCTGACTGCTTAAGTTGTTGAACAAAATCTTTATCTGCTGCAAGGCGAAGCCCATTGGTATTTAACTGGATAAAGGAAAAGCCCATCGCCTTTCCCATGCGGATAATGTCAGGCAAATCATCGCGCACCGTAGGTTCTCCTCCGGACAACTGGATATTGCATCCCCCGCCGGTCTGGTGTTTGATCTGTTCATACCAGATTTTTATCTGATGCATTGCCGGATCAGGCACCGTGCCCCCGCTGTCGGCAAAACACACCGGGCAGTGAAGGTTACAGCGCCAGGTAATCTCCAAAAGGGCGGTGCAGGTCCGCTGGCGGTGCTGGGGACAGATACCACAGTCAAAGGGACAGCCCTGGCGGATTTCTGTACCGCACATTACAGGGCCAGCCGGGGTTTTGGTGCGCACCCAAGCGCTCATATCCGGCGGCCCTTTCCATATGAGGGTGCTCATGGGGCCATGATCCGGGCAGGTCTTAACCAGAAAAACAGCGTCTTTTTTCTGTATCCGTTGGGCCGGAACTTTCTTCAGGCAGTGAGGACAAAGGCTCCGGGTGTGGGCCAGCACTTTCTTTTCTTCAGTCATCATCCCTGGAAAACCCCGGATCTATTCCATTGTCCACAAGAATCTGCATGACCTTGTCATAGGTTTCGGCAATGAGCTGGCCGCAACGGGTGGCCATCTGGGGTGAGCCTGCCTGCTCCTCTGTAATATCCTGGCAAAGGCTGCCCCCATGGGTCTTTGTCCTTTCATCAAACCATTCATTTAATTCTGCCAGCATGGGATGAAAGGCGGTCATCTCTTGTTCCTCATCATCCCCCCTGGCTGCATAAAGGGCAAGAATACAGGCACCGGCACCCAGGGCACCACAAGATCCCGCTCCTATGCCCAGACCATTGGCAAGTCCGGCCATGGCCCGCACCAATGGATGATTCTCCCGCCCCTGTTCTTCCAGGGCCATCATCATCATCATCTGGCTGCAGGGATACCCCTTGGCTTTCAGAGATATCATACGCATCAGTGTATCACTCATATTGTTCCTCAGTTTGACATGTAAATTATACCATTCTTTTCCGGGCAATGATTCTGAAATAGCCCGGTCTACTGGCCCGGATGACATCACAGGCCCGGCGGGAAGCCCCACATTCCCCGCCAAAGACCTCGGCCCAGAAACGTTCAAGGCTGCCATGCTCAAAAATAGCCTGCCCCGCAAGCTGGGTTAACAAACAGGAAAGATCTTCCCATTGAATATCCTTAAAACCGGAAGTCGCCACATATTCATGGATATCTTTTTTCCCCATCCCTTTTCTGAATCCACATGCCAGGGGCATTTCTTTTAATTCCCGGCAATGGGCCTTGTTGCGAAGGTAGACATCACATAAAATCAATTGCCCCCGGGGGGCAAGAACCCGATGAAATTCCCCAAGGGCAATCATCATATCCGGGGTCAAAGAGAGCACGCATTCACAGAATACAGCCTTTAAGCTGCCTGATTTAAAGGGCAGGCACTGGGCCGCCCCACGGACCACCGGCATCCTCTTGCCGAATGCAAATATCCCCAGGTCCAGATCCATGCCCACGCAATCAAGGAAGAAATCCCTGTTGAGCATCTCCACGACAGCCCCGGAGCCACACCCCACATCAAGCACCCTGTCTCCGGGTTTAAGATCAGATTTCATGACCGATTCCCGGGTCAGGTCAAGTCCCCCGGGACGCAGCACCGGTCCGGTGAGTTTTTTAAAAGCCGGGGTTTGATAGAGCGCTGTCGGCATTGCCTGCACCTTTTTCCATAAACAACGTCCGGGTTATTGTAAATATTTCGGTCAGCATCCCATCTTCCCCTGTTTTGGCCTGCTCACATAGCATTCCCCCCCCCCAAACAGGGAAAGATGGGGCACCGTCCAAACAGTTACATGGGCAAACCGAAAATTTACGGATTATTTATCTTCCAGTAATTTTTCCACTTCAAGCATTTTACCCAGGGCAATTTCTTCCGGCACCAGGGCCATGCCGCACTTCGGGCAACAGGGCAGCATCACCGTGAAACTGCCGTTCATATAATCAATCTGAACCTTGTCAAGCTTGAGAAGTTCATCACAGGTAAGGCATTTCCATTCTTTATTTTCTTCTATTCCCAAGTCGGTGATCATGAATGTTCCCCCATAATCTGCATGCGATGACAATAGCTGTTATGGATGGTATATCCCGTGTCTGCCGGGGTATATTCCACCCAGAAGGTCACCATGAAGGGTCGATGGCAGGCCAAAAAATAACCGGTAACAGTGTTTTGCATTTGTTTTCCCGACTGCTTTGCATGGGCAATGGTGGCCCTTATATCCTGGTGCAGAATACGCCTCTGATCCAGTTTCGCCTGGACCTCAGGGGAGATAATCAAGGTGGTCTCTGATCGTGTCTTTGAGGTCTCCTTCCAGATCTCTTCCAGAATAGTTTCTTTAAGGCGGGCTCTATTGTCCCGGCTGTGGGAAAGTCCGACCTTTTCCCTGGCACCGGGAATGTCGGCTTGTATTTTTCCGGGAAAAATATAATCCAGCAGATGGGCCGTGGGCTTTCCTGCCCCCCTCAGGCTTTCCCGACACATGGCACAGTAAGTCAAAAAATCAAGCTGACTTTCATTGACTCTCTGTTCAAGCTGTTTTCTGGCCATGGCAGGATTGGCATTTTCCATGAGTCCCCCAAACCCGCAGCATTGCGTCTTTTCCCGGCTGAACTCAAGCTCTGTAACCGGAAGATCCAGTTTTGATGCAAGGCGTCTCACCGCCTCGTGTATGCCGGATTCATACCGGGTGGTGCAGGGATCATGGATAACCATGGGCTGCCCCGCTTTTTTACAAGCTGTACCGGGAAGCTGACATTGATCCATTATTTCCCAAAGAGAAGACACCGTTATCCGGGGAAGATATCTTTTAAACATATCCATGCACGAAGAGCAGGCCAAAATCAGATGGGGTTCCCCCATCTTCTGCCAATTTTCTTTAAGAAGGTGTATGGCTTCATGGGTTTTTTCTTCATTGCCGGACCAGTGGGCCGGGGCTGCGCAGCACTGAAGCATCAGTCCTGTGTCTTTTGCCCAGTAATTCATTAAAAAGGAATAGGTCTGGATGACATGTTCCGGATTGGACCCGGCAAGCTGACATCCCGGGAAAAAGGCAAACCTGCTTTTTTCCCGATCCGGGGCATGGCGTAAAAGCATGAATGTATCAGAGTTGCTGAAGGCCATGTCCTGCAGGGCAAATTCATGGGCCGAAGGGGGCATTTTTTTTCGCTGCACCAGATCCCTGCGGGCATCCAGGCACAGGTCCGTCATGGAAAAATTTCCCGGGCAGATCTCTTGGCACAGACCGCAGAGACTGCAGGAGTTGAGCATGGTATTGGCAGTATGATTACCCATGACAATGGTGGCATTGTTATATATTTCCCGAGCATATTTTTTGGGATATCCGTTGTAATGGGCAAGATAAGGACAGACTTTCAGACACTCCAGGCACTGGCAATCAATACACCGCAGGGCCTCTTTCTTTGCCTCCTCAATGGTATATCCTTTTTCTGCATCAGCGGGCAGCACCCTGGGAAGTGGGGTAATATCTGCTGTATTGGTAAAAAGACGTGTGGGATATGGTCCTTCATCCTGCCTGCCTTCTGCAAGGCTCACTCCCTGCACAAATCTTTCCATGGAAAGGGCTGCCGCCCGCCCCTGGAAGGCTTGGTGCAAAGGCAAGACAATTCCTGTTTCATCAGGTATCCCGCCTGCAAACACGCACTTTTGAGCAAGGGAAAATATTGTCAAATCCGGGGTTTCACCCTGGGCAAGGGGGATGCATTTACAGGTGTCCAGGCCAATGTACACCGCTGAAAAACCATTTTCTAAAAGCGCAGAGGTCTCCGGAAGCTCTTGTGTCTTTTCCTGTACCAGGCCCAGAGTGTCCAGCACAGCAAGTTCTTTTTCAATGATTTCACCGGAAAGAGCAGGCATGTCCCAAAGTCTTCCCCCCAGTTTATCCTGGGAGGAAAACAGGGTGACCCCATATCCTTTACGCAAAAGTTCCAAGGCAGCCACAAGGGAGCTTAAATTGTCCCCCACAACGGCCATGGTATAATTTTTTTTGGGCATGGGAATGGTGCGAATTCTGGGCTTTGGCTGCTCCACACATATTTTTTCAAGCTCCCCCATGGCGATGGAGCCACCAAAATTCTTTCTCAGGCAGGCGTCTTCACAGGGGTGGTGACAGATGCGCCCCAGAATACCGGGGAAAGGAAGTGTTTTATCCAGAATTTTCCAGGCATCATTCCATTTTCCCTGCCCAGCCTTCTGTACAAAGGTTCGTACATCCACATGTAAAGGACAGGCGGAACGACAGGCCGGGGCCTCCTCTTGAATGCACTGTTTTTCCACCTGGCGCAGTGTTTGTTGGTCCATCTCTCCTCCATGGAACAGGGGAGGTTCCGCCGTATGTCGGAACCTCCCCTGTTGGTGATTTTATCTCACGGGAAGTGCGGTGATATGCTTCCCATAAATTTGTAATCCGATTTTATCAAATAAGATTACACCTGTTTGGGCATTGCAGCCAACACTTTCTCCGGACGGGCAGGCAGATGCCTAACCCGGGCACCGCAGGCATTGTAAATAGCATTAATGACCGAAGCATGGGGGGTTGTCAGGGGCATTTCACCAACACCTGCCGCACCAAAGGGGCCACGCTCCCTGGGTGTTTCTATATACATGATTTCAAGGTTATCCGGGATCTGTTTTATATAGGGAAATCCTGCACCGGCGAGGGTGGCGTGCTTTTTGATATCTTCATAATCTTCGGTGAGCGCAAGGCCGATGCCCTGGGCCACACCACCGTAGATCTGTCCATCCACCGTGAGCTTGTTGTTGACCACACCCACGTCGGCAGCAATGGTCATGCCCTCCACCGTGGTTTTACCGGTGGCTGTTTCAACGGCAACCTCTGACATGAAAACCCCGTACATGTAACCTGCCAGGGGGTCACCCTGGGCATTTTCATCACAATCAGAGCAGGGAGCTGACCATTTGCCGTGAAACTTGGTTTCAAGACCATCTGCCTTCATTCCTTCATAATCCCGGAAACTGCCATCATCCTTCTGGGCTGCGGCAACCAGGGCCTGGCATCCGTTGAGGATAGCCTGCCCCACCACCATCTGGGATCGACTTCCGCCCGCAGGACCGGCATTGGGGCATTGGCTGGTGTCATTTAAAACAAGTTTGATCTGATCCGGAGTGATTTTCATGGGGCGAAGGGCCTCATGGGCACATCCAAGGGTACCACTGTCAGCGCCCTGGCCATGGTCATGCCAGGTGGCAAACACCGTAACTGTGTTGTCTTCATTGAGTTCCACATCAATTTCAGCGGTATCCGGGCCGTCCAGGCCGCAGCCATATACACCGATGCTGATCCCCACACCTTTCTTAATTTCCGGTGTGGAATCTGCTGCAGCTTTCTTTTTGGCAGCCTCGTACTTAGGACGAACCAGATCCAGGAGCGCCGGCAGAGAATATGCATCAGGGGCGCACCCCGTTGGAGTCGTGGCACCTTCACGATACACATTTTTATAGCGCAGCTCTAGGGGATCCATACCGATTTTCTCGGCAAGTTCATCCATGAGCACCTCGGGACCAAACTCTATTTCCGGAGCGCCATATCCACGGAAGGCAGATCCCCAGCAGTGGTTGGTGCATACCGTTCTGCCCTCCCCGCGGATATTGGCAATGTCATATCCGGCTCCTGCAAACTGGGCCCCCCTCAGGGTCAACAGATCACCGAACTCTGAATAGGGACCATGATCCACGGACCAGTCTGTCTCCATGGCCTTGAGTTTACCATCTTTATCGGCAGCCAGGCGTACGTTGGTGAAAAAGGGAGAACGCTTGCCGGTGTACTGCTGCTGCTGTTTGTAGGTGTACTGGAGAAAACAGGGACGACCGGTGGCAAGGGCCGCCACACCCACCAGGGCTTCCATGGTGGGGCTGAACTTATAACCAAAAGTGCCCCCTGTGGGATTCTGGATCATGATCATGTTTTCCGGCTCAACTCCCAGACCCGGGGCGATCATGTACATGTGCAGATGAAGCCCGATGGACTTTGACTGTATCACAAGCTTACCATCCTCATTGATATAGGCAAATCCCACATCCGGCTCAATGGGCAGATGGGGTTGACGTCCCACATAGTAGTCCCCTTCTATCACATGGTCGGCCGTGTCAAAAATGGGGGCGGTCTCTTCACCCTTGGCAATTTTCTGGGTGTAGTAAATATTGGGGGTGCCGGGATGAATCTCAATGGCATCGTCGGCCATGGCTGCCGGAGCATTCATGTATTCTGGCAGTTGTTCCAGTTCAACCTTTACCTTTGCGGCGGCTGCGTCTGCATTTTTCTTGGTATCTGCACACACAAGGGCAATGGCATCACCATACTGGAATACCTTTTCATCACACAAAATGGGCCGATCCCAGCCATCTCCCTTATTGCTTGGAAAGGTGATAAGTCCTGAGATACGATTCTTTCCCTTGACATCCTTATGGGTGAGTACCTTGACTACACCCGGCATTTTTTCAGCTTCGGATGTATCTATGGAGAGGATATTGGCATGGGAAACCTCGGCCTGGACCATGGCCATCTGCAGCGCATCTTCGGGCATGAGAAGTCCCTGATCCGCACCAAACATCCAGGTACCGGTCACCTTGGCAACAGCCGTGGGGCGGGGCATGCTGGAACCCCAGATGCGGCCGTCTTCGGGGATTTTATAGGCAAGTTCTTCCTTGGTGATCTCACCGTTGAGCACCCTTGCCGCATCCATGACGGAATCCACAAGCTGTTTGTAACCGGTACACCGGCAGGCATTTCTATATTTCTGGAACCAGTCCCGGATATCGTCACGGCTGGGATTGGGATTGGAATCAAGGAGTGCCTTGGAGGAAACAATGAATCCCGGGGTGCAGAATCCGCACTGGGCACCGCCATGAAGTATCCAGGCAACCTGAATGGGATGCAAATTATCCGGGGTACCAATGCCTTCAATGGTAGTGATTTCGGCCCCCTCGGGGACCCGGGTCATCTTGGTAATACAAGAGCGGATTAGTTTTCCGTTCATGATGACATTACAGGCACCACACTGGCCTTCATCACAACCGACCTTGACGCCAAGGATCAGCAATTGCTTACGAAGCACGGCGGACAAAGTGTCTGTGGGGTTGACCAGAACTGTTCTGGGCATGCCATTCACATTAATCGTTTTTTTCAACATTTTAGGTTTCTCCTTTATGGTTCCAATGAACTTAATATTTACATCACCAACCCGAATGGAGGAGGTTTCAGCCTTGCGTTATTGCCATTATCCATAAGGTTTTGGAGTTGCACCTGATTTGGTGGATAATACCAATAAAACAAGCCTGCCTCCGTTCTCACATAATCGGCCAACAAAAACTTGAGCATCAAGTTCTTACACTTAATATTTAAATCTCAACTTTCGGTATTCGCCTTTCGTGGTGGGGTCAGGCTTGCGTTATTGACACTTTTATTGCAATTTGAGTTAAAACACCGCCTGTCGTCAAAAGTACAATAGCACAAACCTGACCCCGTTGGCGCATGAACTGTATAAAAACGCCAACTTTGAGATGAAGTCCGAAAGTTGCGTTTAAATCATATCAGCTCTTCCCAAAGGGGCAGGCAGGGTAGCGGCACTCCGGACAACTCTCACAGAATCCACCATGACCCAGCGCCACAATATCCTCGCGGGTCACCCGCTCCCCTGCCATGAGTCGAGGAATAACCAATTCAAATATAGTGGCCCTGTAATACATGACACAGCCGGGAAGTCCCACCACAGGTAAATCCCCAAGATAGGCAAGCATAAACATGGCTCCGGGAAAAACAGGTGAACCATAGGTCTCAATGTCGGCACCTGTGGCACGAATGGCAGCCGGGGTCTGATCATCTGGGTCAACGGACATACCTCCTGTAACCACAACCATGTCTGCCCCTTCATCCACCAGTTTTTTGATGGCATTGGTGGTCATTTCAACGTCATCGGAGGTCAGGATCTGCCTGGTGATGGATCCGTTGAGTTCACCGAATTTTTCCCTTAAAACCGAACCGAAACGATCCTCTATACGGCCTGTGTATATTTCACTACCGGTGGTGACAATACCGATGCGGGCGGCACTGAAAGGCCTTACTTCCACCACAGGAAACCCCTGTCGGCAGATCTCTTCCACCTGTTCAATCTTTTCTTCTTCTATGACAAGGGGCACCACCCTTGTTCCGGCCACTGCACGCTTTTCACTCACCTGCTGATCGGTATGCACTGTCCCAAATACCATCTGATCAATGGCATTGATGCGATTCAGGGCCTGGACATTAATTTTTAAAAGTCCGGTTCTGTCGGCAATGAAATTAATACGGCCTTCACTGGGTTCGGTCAGCCTTATTCCCGGCCCGGCGGCAGCAATGGCAATACGCCTGGCAGCTTCATTTTCATGAAGAAAGCCTTCCTCTACCTCCCAGACATAGAGATTAGCCTTCCCCATTTTCAAGAGTTCCTCAACATCCTCTTTTTTGACTACATGGCCTTTCTTAAAGGCCCTTCCCTTAAATTCTCCGGGTACAATACGTGTCATGTCCTGACATAAAATCATACCAACTGCTTCCTGGACTGGAACGGTTTTCATGGACTCTCCTGTAAAAAATGGCAAACGGACCACATTTCAATCTCATATTCAATACTTTTGTTTCATATAAAAACTTTAACCCAAACACAACTATAAAGTAAGAATGAGTTATTTAAACATCAATCAATTATTTAAAAAACATAAAATAACATATTGCGACCACGGCCAAAAGAAAAATGCCGGATATCCAAATTTTAACCATGGTTCAGCATGTTAAACCATTGGCTCAACAGAATATACCGCATAGTCTAGCTTCTCATTAAAATTCAAGGCGGATTTTGCCGTGTACAGTTGTTCCGCACAAGACCCATGGTAGTAATCACCTATCACAACGGACAATAACAACGGCACGATGCCGCCTCGCTGGCCCATTGAAGCACCCCGCCCAGGGCGGCATAATAGTACTTCCACTATCTGTTGTGTTGCCAGGCTGACATCCTGTGTCATATTAAATCAGTTTAAAAGATTGCAGACACTAAAAAATCCTTTTTATAAAAAACAAAAACCTAAAAAAACAAAATTTAAACCATCAAGTATTTCGTAGCTAAGCAATTAAAGGGCCAGCATACTCAGTCTGAAGACACAAAACAAACTATAAGAATAAGAATATCAATCCAAACACCTGAATAAATAGGAATAAATTCAATAAAAATAAAAAAATATTTCGTTCATACTTTATACAGATGCCCATTTGCTGGTTTTAAAAGTGCAAAAACGACCCTCAATCCAGCAATGAAACAGAGGCAATATGACCCATTAAAACCCATAAAAACCCTCTGGTAGATAAAATATTCTTAGAAAAAACCATAGATAACCATCAGCAACAATTCAAGCACTAACAATTTTATCTGCCCATCATAATCTTGGGACAAAATGACCGATCAGTCCGCAAAGCACATAACTGCTTGATTTTAGAAATCAAGAACTATAGAATAAAAATCTATGTTTTTTACAACTTCAGGCTTGATCACCGGGAAACCAGGCATGATGAAAAAAATTCTTATTGTCGATGATGATACTGTTCTGCTTAACTTGATCAGTAAAATATTACAGAATGAAAATTACAAGTGTTCAAAAGCTTTGAATGCCACCATGGCCAGGCAATTACTTGAAACACAACCGTTTGATCTGATTCTGAGCGATATCAATATGCCGGGGGAATCCGGCCTTGATCTAGTGCGTTTCACTCTGGACAGGTATCCGGACACGGCGGTGATCATGGTATCTGGTATCAGTGATCGAAAAACGGCTTCGGAGGCCTTATCCATAGGTTCTTATGGTTATCTGATCAAACCCTTCGACAGAACCCAGCTGCTCATCGCCATGGACAATGCCTTTCGGCGACTTGACGTAGAAAAAGAGCGAAGACAACACATTGAAAAACTGGATATGCTAGTTCAAGAACAAACCAGGGAATTGCGGGAAAATCTCCAGGAGATGAAACACAGTGAAGAGCAACTCAAAACCGTCATGGAGAAATATCTCAAGGAGAACAATGAGAAAAAGCAGTTAATGGAAGCTATTCCATCCATACTTATAGGTATTTCCCGGGAAGACCGAATTATTCAGTGGAATCTTTCCGCAGAAAAGACCCTCGGATTGAAAGCCATGGATGTCATGGAGCAACCCTTCACAACATGCGGAATTTCATGGGACTGGCCCAGGCTGGAAAAGGGAATATTTTTTTGCAGGAAACATAAAAATCAGGTACGGCTGGACAACCTGTCCTTTACTAAACCTGACGGCAGCGAAGGCTTTCTGGGAATAACCCTGGCCCCCATGGCATCGGATACAACAGACAACACCGAAAACATTGGGTTTATCTTTATTGCAGCCGACATCACTGCCCTGAAACAAGCCAGAACAGACCTGCACAAAAGTGAAATCCGCCATCGCATTCTTTTTGAAAGCTCCCAGGATGCTATTTTAACCCTGGAGCCCCCCGACTGGAATTTCACCTCATGTAATCAGGCAACATTAAAGCTGTTCAATGTAAAAAACAAAGAAGAGTTCACGGCCCTGCACCCTTGGGATGTGTCCCCCAAATGTCAGCCGGACGGCAGCTCGTCCAGGGATTTTTCCTTGAAACAGATCCACACAGCCATGAGCCATGGCTCTGTGTTTTATGAGCATATACACAAAAGGTGTGATGGGAATGTTTTTCCGGCCACCGTGCTCCTGACCCGGATGGAATTAACGGGCAAGATACTTCTCCAGGGCACAGTAAGGGACATAACCGAACAAAAATCACTTGAACTTCAACTGACCCAGGCTCGAAAACTGGAGGCAGTGGGACAGCTTGCTGCAGGGATCGCCCATGAAATCAACACCCCCATACAATATGTGGGGGACAACAACCAGTTCATGTCCGAAGCCTTTGGACACTTCATGGAACTGATTCAATTATATGAGCAACTGGCAGAACGCGCGACATCCAGGCAGAACTGTGACGATCTTATGCAAGCCATCAACACCGCCATTGAGGATGCCGATTTTGAGTACCTGAAAGAAGAGATACCCCAGGCCATTGAACAAACCATTGAAGGCGTAAATCGCATTTCTGAAATTGTACGCTCCATGAAGGAATTTTCCCATCCGGGGGTCAAGGAGAAAATTGCCGTGGACATTAACCGGGCCATTGAAAACACCCTTACCGTGTCACGCAATGAATGGAAATATCTTGCGGAAATTGAAACGGATCTGGACCCGTCCCTGCCCTTGATTCTGTGCCTTCCCGGAGAACTGAACCAGGTATTTCTCAACATTATTATCAACGCGGCCCAGGCAATTGCAGAAAAACATGACACCACCACCACCGAAAAAGGGATCATCCGGATCACCACACGCGTCCAGGACAAACACATGGAAATCCGCATCAGCGACACAGGACCCGGCATTCCGGAAGCGGTTCAACCACGAATTTTTGATCCCTTTTTCACCACAAAAGAGGTGGGCAAGGGCACGGGCCAGGGACTGGCCATTTCTCGATCTATTATTGTGGAGAAACACCAGGGAAAGCTTAATTTTGAGACAGATCCCCGGAAGGGTAGCACCTTTATCATACATCTTCCCATACATGAGACGGTGGCATGACGCACAAAAAGACAAAAAAACAAATTCTATTTGTGGACGATGAGCCCAACATCCTGAAGGGGTTAAAAAGAATGCTCAGGTCCATGCGAAAAGAATGGGACATGGCATTTGCAGAAAGTGGTGCCCAGGCCCTGGAAATGCTTTCCCAAAGAACATTTGATGTAATAGTTTCCGATATGCGGATGCCCCAAATGGATGGAGTGGCATTATTGAAAACGGTGAAAAAACAATATCCCATGATCGTGCGCATCATTCTCTCCGGACATTCGGACCAGGAGATGATTTTAAAATCAATCAATTCTGTCCATCAGTATCGTTCCAAACCATGTGATTCCCAGGTGCTGATATCAACGGTGAACCGATCGTGCACCCTGGGTGATTTTCTCAATCATAAAAATTTAAGACAGGTTATCTCAAAGATAGACTCCATACCGAGTCTTCCTTCTCTTTACATCAATATGATGGATGAACTTCGCTCACCGGCTGCATCCGTGGAGCGGTTGGGAAAAATTATAGGAAAAGACCTGGGAATGACAGCAAAGATTCTCCAACTGGTAAACTCTTCTTTTTTCGGAAGATCCCAGCATATTTCAGATATATCCCAGGCTGTTATCATGCTGGGCCTTAACACCATCCGCTCCCTGGTGCTCACCGTTGGTATTTTTTCAAAACTGGATGCCTCCACAATGACGGCATTTAACATGGAAAAAATTTATGAGCACAGCATCAAGACCGGTACCATTGCCCAAAAAATTGCCATACACGAAAATGCAGACAGGGAAACTGTGGACAACGCATTCATCACCGGACTGCTTCACGATCTTGGCAAAATTATTTTTGCCGCAAATTTCCCAGAAACCTATGCAAATGTATTTAAATTATCACAAGAAAGAAACATAACCTTTATAGAGGCAGAATTGCAGGTAATGGGAGCTAGCCATGCCCAGGTGGGAGCCTACCTACTGGGACTTTGGGGACTGCCCGACATTATTGTTGAAGGAGTTGCTCTTCACCATAGCCCGGATAAGCACCCCAACAAGGCCTTCACTCCCCTCATTGCTGTATATTTTGCCAATATTTTTGAAAATAATGCCCGAACGTCCAGTGATGAAATGGACCGGGCGTTTGGTACGCTCCCCATGATGCAATCCCGATTTCATGAAAAAATACCCATCTGGAAACCGATATCTGATCAGATATTGTCTAATAAAATGTAAGTTTCCAGTTTTACCACAAAGATGAACAATAAAACAAAATAGGGCCATCGGCAGAAAAAACGGGAAAACGCATTCCCATTTTCCCGATTCGACGCTTAATCAGGGAGGGATCAGGCTTGCGTTATTGACGCTTTTGTTAAAATCTACCTTGAAACTCAGACAGTTGTCCAAAGCACAATAAAACAAGCCTGATCCCGCCGGCTCGCTAATTATAACAAATAAATCATATTGTACTTCAAGCCCCCAAAAATGGGAATGCGCCCAAACGGGGGGACGCAATTTTTTATTGGTATTCAAGGCGGTCTTTTTCGTGCATACTGATTTCATGCGTAAAAAAGCCCTGGGTAAAAGAGTGAAAAAAGACAAACAGGCTGATATATTCTTTGGTAGTAATAGCCTAAGGGCTGACGAGATAACAAGGAGAATGCAACTAATATGAACAGACGCATACTAATAGTAGATGACGAACAGAATCTGCTCAATTCTCTAAAACGCCAGTTACGAAAACATTTTCACATTGAAACGGCCCTGGGTCCCGAACAGGGGCTGAACTGCATCAAAACCCAGCCTCCCTTTGCCGTCATTGTTTCAGATCTTCGCATGCCCGTCATGGACGGAATTGAATTCCTGGCCCAGGCTGCCAAGCTAAAACCCCACAGTGTACGGATCATGCTCACCGGAAATGCAGATCTTCAAAATGCCATAAAAGCTGTAAACGAAGGCAACATTTACCGATTTCTGACCAAACCCTGTGCCATTGAGCTGCTGGCAAACGTGCTGAACCAGGCAGTGGAACAATACCGCCTGATCACCGCGGAAAAAGAACTTCTGAACCAGACCCTTAAGGGCAGCATCAAGGTCATGAGCGAACTTTTGTCCCTGGTGAATCCCGAAGCCCTGGGCAGATCCTCCCGGATCAGAAGATATGCCACCGACATTTCAAAACAACTGGGTATCAGCAATTTGTGGCTCATTGAAACAGCCGCCATGCTGTCCCAGATCGGGTGTGTGCTGCTGCCCGAAGAAACCATAAAGAAACTGTATCAGGGCCAGCAACTGACCCCTGATGAAAGTCAGCTTTTTGACATGCATCCCGGTATTGCAGCAAACCTGATAACCAAAATTCCACGTATGCAGCCAGTTGCCGACATCATCGCCTTCCAGGATAAGCGATTTGACGGCTCTGACCAGCCTGAAGGTGCCAGGAAGGGTAAAGACCTTCCCCTTGGAGCGCGTATCCTGAAGGTTATACTTGATTTTGACATGCTGGAGTCAAAGGGTTTTCGCCAGGACAAGGCATTGGCACAACTCAAAAAGCAATGGAAATGGTACGATCCGTCCATTCTAAAAGCACTGGAAATCTTTCTTGGGGGAAAACGCAGATATATTGAGAAAAAAATTCCCCTGACATCCTTAAAAGCCGGGATGCTGCTGTCTGAAGATATCACCACCAGCAAAGGCCAGTTGCTCATATCAAGGGGGGAGGAGGTCAGCCCAATACTGATCAAACGCTTGACAAACTTCGCGTCTAAAACAAAGATTAAAGAACCCATATGCGTTTCTGTTTCCTTGAATCAACCAAAGGTGATGAAAGGGGGGATCTAAGTGGTTGCCAAAGAAATGATCATAAATAAAAACTTCCTGATCGTGGATGACCAGGAGGAAATATGCAACATGCAGGCAATGATTCTGAGGCGGAATGGATACAAAAATGTTTATCTTGCCCACACAGGAAAAAGAGCACTTGGCATGCTAAAAAGAGTTCCAATCCATTTTATCGTTACTGACTGGCACATGCCCAACATGACTGGCATCGAATTATTGATAGCAATAAGGCACGA
Source organism: Desulfocicer niacini (assembly GCF_054657595.1). Classification (NCBI taxonomy): domain Bacteria; kingdom Pseudomonadati; phylum Thermodesulfobacteriota; class Desulfobacteria; order Desulfobacterales; family Desulfobacteraceae; genus Desulfocicer; species Desulfocicer niacini. Next base: position 44,777 of record NZ_BAAHYK010000007.1, on the reverse strand, counting down.
CCCGCTATATCAGGACATTCCGGTTTTAATGGTTACAGAAGAAATGTCAGAGGAAAAGGTATTGTACGCCATTGAAGAGGGTGTGGATGGGTATCAGGAAAAACCGTTTACCGAAAAAAATTTCCTCAAGGCCATTGAAACTATTTTTCATAAAAGGCTGTATCGGAATGAGTTAGAAGAGAAAATACAAAAATTATCTTCTTTGAAACTGCAGAAAAAATATGATGATGCCCTGATGTTCGGCCAGATACTCCTCAGCCAGCATGAAAGTCCGGAAGCATTATTTATTTTAAGTGAATGCTATTTCCAAAAGAAAGACTATGAAAGCGCAAAAATATATGCCAAGAAAGCGTTAAAATTGAAGAAAGATAGTAAATTCATGAATTTACTTGGAGAGATTTACATGGCAGAAGGGAAATTTGAAAAGGCCGTGGAACAGCTCAAAGAATCAAGTTCCATGAATCCATTAAATCTCAATCGAAAAATAGAATTAGGAAACGCCTACCTCCAGTTAGGATTGCTCGATGACGCCTCTGAAACCTTTTCCGATGTAAAAGACTCCGCTCCCACTGACCTTAACTATATTAAGATGGGTTCCGCCTATCTTGAGGCTGGAGATATTAAAAAAGCAGGAGAATTTATAAAACAGGCCGTTGATCCACTTCCAGAAACGATTTCAACCTTTAATAATTATGCCATTGAATTAAGAAGACTCGGGGAAGTTGAAGGGGCCGTGAATCAGTATAAAAAGTGTCTTTCAATTTATCCCAATAATTATATTATTTTGTATAACCTGGGAAAGGCCTATTTTGATATGGGAAAATACCAAGAGGCAAAAAAGGTACTGGAGAAGTCCATCGCATCGAAGCCCATTGATGAGGTTAAAAAATTTCTGGCCCATGTGGAATCCAAAATTGAGGGGCTCTTATAACTTTTTTATCACCCACATGACAGGCAACGACGTATGAAAATGCGATCATGCCACCCCCAATGGGCCCCGCCTGGAACCGTAGACGGCTCAATTGGCCGGTTCCTATTGTCCATCGGGGGGCTCTGATGAGGATACTCGGAAATTTTATTTTCTAATAAAAATAAAGGACATCTGCAACTCATTGGCGGATCAGTTTCTATGACGTTCAAATCCCGGGATGGCAAAACGCTCCTCCAGAAAATTCAAGGCCCAGGTGGCAACGGAAACCAGCAGCAGATACACCGCCCCCACAATGGAAAAAACCTCCACATACTTAAAAGATGCCGATGCAATAATTTTCCCCTGGCCGGTGAGCTCAATGCAGGTGACCATGTAAGCCAGGGAGGAGTATTTAATAAGATAAATAATCTCATTGCCGCATCCGGGAAGTGCCCGGCGCAATGCCTGGGGCAGGACCACATATATCACTGTCTGCAGCTGGGTGAAACCTATGGATCGGGCCGCATAAAGTTGCCCCCTGCGGATGGAAAGAAGTGCCCCACGGATGTACTCCGACTGATAGGCACCGCTGCAAAGGGCGAATGCCACCACCGATGCCCAGTAAGGACTCAGGTAAACACCCATGCGGGGCAAGCCGAAATACCAGATATACAGCTGGATCAACAGTGGAAATCCCCGAAAGATAAGAACATACCCATCCCCCAGAAATTTAACAACGGGGTGCCCATACACCCGTAAGGTGGCGGAAAGCACCCCCATGCACACCCCGAAAATGGCCGATGGAATGATCAGAAGAATACTGATCCAGGTGCCCTGAATCAGGGCCGGCATGACATCCTTCTGTATATATAAAAGCTCATCCATGATCATTCACCGCCGATCTCGGCAATTCTGGAACAAAAATCCCGGGTCCGAGTGGCAGCCCCCGGGGCCAGCAGCACATCCGGAGCACCCTGTTCCACGATAACCCCTTTTTCCATGAAGATAATTTCATCGGCCAGAGACCTTGCAAATCCGATCTGGTGGGTGGCCATGATCATGGTCATCCCCCCTTTTCCCAGATCCCGGATGACAGCCTGCACCTCCCCGATGAGTTCCGGGTCCAATGCCGAAGTGGGCTCATCCAGCAGCATCACTTTGGGGTCCATGGCCAGTGCCCTTGCAATGGAAACCCGCTGTTTTTGACCACCGGAAAGTTGGGCCGGATATTGATGGGCCTGGTCTTGAAGCCCAACGCGGTCAAGCTCTGCCATGGCCCGCTCTTTTGCCGCGCTTTTTTTCATGCCCAAGACCTTCACCATGCCGATTTCCACATTGGCAAGGGCAGTGAGATGATCAAACAGATTAAAATCCTGAAAAATCATTCCCACCTGACGTCGATAGGCGCAAAGCCCCCGTTTATCGGATTTGTCAACGATGCGTCCTTCCAGGGAAATGATGCCTTCATCGGGCATGACCAGAAAATTAATGGACTGCAAAAAGGTACTTTTACCCCCACCGGACGGGCCGATGATCACCTTTATTTCTCCTTTTTGAATGGAGAGGGACACATCTTTCAAGATGGTATTTTCCCCAAAACATTTGGTGATATGGTCAATTTTAAGTACAGGGCTGGAATCTGTGTTCATAAACTATCCTTATCGAGAATACCCGGGAATGCTGACTTTCTTGTGCAGCATGTTCAGCAGCTTGGTGCCGATATAGGTAAATATCAAAAAAATAAATCCCGCTGCCAGGTAAATGGCCAAATGCTGGTAGGTGCGCGAGGCAATGTGGTGAGCCCGAGACATTAATTCTGTCACTCCCAGAGCATAGGTCACAGCAGAATCCTTGAGTAAAATGGCATATTCATTGGTCCAGCCGGGGATGGAAAGCCGGAAAGACTGAGGCAGAATAATAAAAACAATGGCTTTGGTATCACTCATTCCCAAGGCCCGGGCCGCCTTCATCTGCCCCTGGGGCAATGAAGCCATGGCCCCCCGCAGAATTTGGGACTGATAGGCGGAACTGATCAAACCCAGCACCATGGTGGCCACCATAAAGGCCGACATGTTTATATTAAGCCAGGTAAACAGCCCGAAATAAAAAAGAAATAGAAATACCAGCAGGGGGATACCCCGGAAAAACCAGACATAAATGCCGATGATTCTACGGATAACCCGGTTGCCGTACACCTGGCCCACGGCCAGGGGGAGACCCAGGATAAACCCAAACAGCATGGCCGAAAGCACCACAATGACGTTGACCAACGCCCCCTGGAGCATGTAGGGCAGGCCCTGTTCAATCACAAGCAAACTTTTTATCATGAGATTCTTCCCGGGGTTACTGATGTATATATGTTTTTGTTTTCCATATAAAACTTCATCCAGATATTTGAAATAATTAAAGTTTCAATCTTCGTTGTGGTCAGTAGGGCATGGCTGTTATATGGAAATCTCAACAGCAGAGCCCCCAAAGGGCAGCCGGTCCAGGGCCGGATCGGATACCCGTTGGGGGGGATGAGAAACTATGGCTGACGATTTGATCAATGGACTTTATATTTCTCGTTCAACTCTTTCCAATAAGGACTTGCCATAAGTTTTGTCAATCCCTCGTTGAGCGTCTTGAGAAGATCGGTATCTGCCTTGCGAACGGCATAGGCAGTTTCATCATCGGGCTGGCCATAACGGCCAATGGTCTTGATGGGCAGGCCTTTATCCATGGCTTCCTTTGCGGAAATCTCAGAGGCGACGGCACATTGAATCCGTCCATTGACAAGATCTTCCATGGCAAGGGGAGCAGAATCATACTGCTGCAGGGTGAACTTTTTTCCGGCCTTGATCAAATTTTCCTCAACCCACTGGGCCTCGGAGGTACCGCGCTGGATACCCCACTGAATTTCACCATCCTTGCATGCATCCACCGTAAGATCAGAATCTGCCTTGACAACCAGCATCATCACCGTTTTATGGTAAGACTTTGTAAAATTGACTTCTTTGAGGCGTTCCGGGGTGACACTCATACCGGATGCAATAAGGTCAATCTTCTTGGCCTGGAGGCTGGGAATAATGGCAGCCCAGTCCGTGGGCTGATGTTTTACTGTAAAACCCATCTCTTTGGCAATCCACTCCACGGCTTTCACATCCATGCCATCGGGCTTACCCGTTTCATCAATGTAGGAAAAGGGGGGATAATTGGCATCAATCCCGTTTATAAATACCTTTTCTCCGGCAAAGGCTGCCCCAATACCCGCAGACACCATGGCCACACTCATTAATACAGTTAAAAGCATTCTTTTTTTCATTTTTTTCTCCTCATGGAATACATTCATGGTTGGGCCAGGTTATGCTCATTTTATGCGGTTATGATCATTCTATCTGAATGATCCGCTGGGAGCTTTCCCCCGACCGGTATTGTCAATCAATTTCATATGCCACAAAAAACAGGTTTATGACACAAAATTCAGGTAAACGCCACACCATCCTTTTAATTTTGAAATTTTCTGATCAATTCAACCACTTCGCTATTGTCCGGAAATCTTTTTTCCTGGCGTTTTGAAAAAACAGTTCTACCATCCATCGTGATCTCATACACCCCTCCGGAACCCGGCACAAGTTCCGGGGAGATATCAAAATTTCCTTTAATGACCGCTGCCAGACCGGCAGCCCGGGGTTCATAATTTCAGGCCGTACAATACATAATTTTAATGTCCATGTTTCCTCCTTGCCATTCTTCTGATATAGTCATTGTGACCCCGGCACTTGCCAAGGCCACACTAGGCTTTATAGATCAAATGCTTGACCACAACCGACGCAAAACAAAGGATTTGATCACAACCTGGGCCACTTTGGGGTGGAGTCAAAAACAAATTTTCAAAACATATCAAGAAGGCAGCCAATGAACAATGCATCTACACCTACCGACACCATATTTTCCATCAGCCCTGTGGGATATGTGGAAAACACCATCAACCGGATGACCTTCAGCCCCCATGGAAAAGATACCCCGGAAGAAAGACGAAAACAAGTTCAAAAACACAGGGATGAAACCCAAAATACCGTCAGCACCCTCAAGCTTCTGCCTCAATTTGAGGAACTGCTGGATGGCATTGAAGACTTTTCTCACATTGTGGTGATTTACTGGCCCCACCGACTTGCCCCGGAGGAGCGCGAGATTAAAAAAGTCCATCCCATGGGACGAAAGGACTTTCCCCTCAAGGGTATTTTTGCCACCCGAAGCCCTGCCCGTCCCAATCCTTTACTGATCTCCACTGTACGTCTGCTGGAAAAAAAAGAAAATCAACTCCGAGTCCAGGGCCTTGAAGCCCTGAACGGAAGCCCCATCATGGATATCAAGCCACTGACAAGGCACTTTGATGACAGTGAAGGACACCATTTTCCAGACTGGATCAATGATCTCAACAAAGATCTTGATAACCGGGGATGAATCACGCGGACATGAATATGAAACAAATACTGCCAGTGGTGGCACTGCTGGCAGCGGTGCTGTTGTGGGGTGCATCTTTTTCCGCCATGCGAACCGCCCTGATGACCCTTGATCCCTGGTCCGTGATCTGGCTGAGAATGCTCATCGGGCTTTTGTGTTTCCTGCCCATGGTGCCCAAACTTCTGCCCAAGGCATACCAGAAGGGTGACTGGAAAATTCTGATTCCCACCGTGCTGTTCCAACCCTGCCTTTATTTTTTTCTGGAATCCCGGGCCTTGATGCTCACCACTTCTTCCCAGGCCGGTATCATCTCTTCTTTTAATCCCCTCATGGTCACCTTCGGGGCCTGGGTGTTTCTTTCTGAAAAAATTACCTGGCAGAACTGGGCTGGCCTGTGCCTGTCCATGACCGGGGTGGCGGCACTGACTTTTTTTGAAGGCACCCAGAACCATGCCGCAAATCCCGTTCTGGGCAATTTTCTGGAAATCTGTGCCATGACCTCGGCGGCGGCCAATATGATTCTGGTCAAACAGCTCTCCAGCCGATACAATCCATGGAGCCTCACCGCCATGCAGCTCATGGCTGGCACCTTGTTTTTCCTGCCGGGGCTGCCACACATTATCCAGTCACCGCCGAACATCTGGACATTGAAACTGATTCTGATCCTGGTTTTTCTCGGGGCATTTGTCTCCCTTGGAGCCTTTGGTCTTTACAATTGGGGGATGAGTAAAATCACCGCCTCCCGGGCAGCCTCATTTATCAATCTTATTCCTGTAACGGCCATTATCATGGGATGGGGGTTGCTGGGAGAATCGTTGAATCTTATACAGTGTGCTGGCGCTACAATTGTCATTGCAGGGGTTATTCTAGGACAGCGCCGGGGGACAAAGACCCTTCAAAAAGAAAGGTTTGCTGTCACGCGAGGGTCATAATCACAAGGGGATCTTTCATTGTCTGGGCGTTAAACGAAAAAACAGCCGAGTCCCGAATGTGATCAAAACAAATGCCGGGGAAGAAGGCCCATGGTCTTAAGCAAATAAAGGGAACTAACCATTAAAATACCATATATCAGCATGGTGGAAAGAATGGAGAAAGAGGCAAACTTAAATGCGGAACCCGAGGCTTTATTACGACGGGGCACCCCCCAAGACCAGGACAGGGAATGGAATTCATCCATTACCAGATGGGTGATCCCTCCGGCCGAAACGGCAATTCCCACGGCCATAGCCATATTTTCTCCGGATGGACTGAAAAGGAAAAAGGCACAGATTCCGCACACCAGAACAAAGGGAATGCTATGCATAATTCCCCTGTGAACGGTTATTTTTTTAATAAAACTCCGGGCAACATAATTGATCAGAAAATAGCCCACGGCAAAATAACAGATCAGAAACTCCGGGCTCAGGTCATGGTATTGGGACACTGTTTTCAGCATGACAGCAGGGATAATCAGGGCAAGCAGCCCAAATAAAATGCTCAGAGGCTTTCCTGTGTCACTATCCAAATCCGGCAGCACCCCTCCGATAATGCCCATGAGACAGACTGCCCCAAGCTGAACATGGTCAAGAACCCCCGGGGAAAAAAAAACATAGACACCTGACACAGTGGCACCGGTTATAATACCACCCAATACGTGGGTCCTAAAATCCGACATATGTTATTACCCTGTCCTTGATCAAAACTTTAAAAATGGCCCATAGACGGCATTCATCAGGAGATCCCATGAGCATTCCAGATACCCTCACCGCAAGCCTGGAAGATTATCTTGAAACCATTTATCATATCATTAATGAGAAACAGGCTGCAAGGGTCAAGGACATTGCCACACGCCTGGGCGTACAAAATTCCTCCGTCACCGGTGCCTTAAAAAGCCTCACCAAAAAAGGACATATCAATTACGCCCCCTATGATGTTATCACCCTTACTGACAAAGGGGAAAAAACGGCCCTTGATGTCATCCGCAGACACGAGGTGATGAAAACCTTCATCGTTGATATTTTGTGTCTGGAAGACAATGATGCAGCGGAAAAAGCAGCCTGTCAAATGGAGCATTCCGTGCCACCGGAGGTGCTGGAACGTATTATCCGCTTTGTGGAATTCACACAGATCTGCCCCCGAAGCGGCACAGAGTGGTTGTCGGGGTTCCAACGCTTCTGTGAAAGCAATTTCACCGGCACCCTTTGCCAGGATGAAAAAAAACAATGCAGCGGGCGTTTCAACCAGGGTCCCGGTTCCTGCACCATGCTTTCCCGGCCCACCCTGCCCCTGACACACATCAAAGAAAACCAAAAGGCAACATTGGTTGAGGTGAAGGATAAAACAGGCATTTATCACCAGCTTGATACCATGGGGGTCACACCGGGCAGCCTGTTCCAGGTGGAAACCATCCATCCCCGCACCGGGGATATGGATGTGGCTGTCCGGGGATACCATCTGACTCTTAGAAAACAGGAGGCAACCGCCATCATAGTGAGTCCCTGCTGACCCCGCCAACTATGACAAACAAACCATATTATGATTAAAGCGGGAAAAATGGGAATGCGCCCTACGACTCTTGAGTTCGGAATCTGTGCTTCAAAATATCCTGCCCACCTGATAAACCCCTGCAGCAAGGCTAAATGCAAGGCTTGTATTAAATATAACACTGAACACAGCCCATTTCCAAGAGGTCTCCCGGCTGATAACTGCCACGGTGACAAAACACGGCGCATACAAAAGGACAAAAACCATGAGGCTCAATGCCGTCACCGGGGACCACTGGGGATCTGCGGCAAGGCGCGAGCCAAGGGTATCGGATGCCTGTGCATCCACGGCCCCCAGGGAATACACGGTCCCCAGGGAAGAGACAATCACCTCTTTGGCGGCAAAGCCTCCCAAAAGAGCTATATTGGTCCTCCAGTCAAAACCGGCAAGACGGGTCACGGGTTCAAAAAAAGATCCCAGACGACCGGCAAAAGAATATCTCAATGCGTTGCTGGATCGCTGATTTTCAATGGAAACCAGTTCTTCATGAAGCTGCCGATGGATTTCTGGTTTGTCCACAGCCGTTGCCATGCGGGTTTCGACTGCTGTTTGACGGGCCTGGAGCTGTGAAGACATATCTTCCGGAATTCCCGGAAAAGTCATGGCCGCCCAGATGAGGATGGATATCCCCAGAATCACGGTGCCTGCTTTTTTCATATATTGCCATGCCCGCTCCCAGGTGTGCATTAAGACACCCCGAAAGGTGGGCATACGGTAAGGCGGCAATTCCATGACAAAGGGAGTCGCCTCTCCCCGGATCACGGTGGAACGCAGCAGCTTTGCCACCAGCAGCACCACCACCCAGCTCAGGAGGGTCATTCCAAACATCACACCGGCGGCGTTGTCGGGGAAAAATGCCGCCGAAAGCAGCAGAAACACGGGTACCTTGGCCCCACAGTTCATGAAAGGCGCGGTTAAAATAGTGGCCAGTTTTTCCTTGGGACTTCTAAGGGTTCTTGCCGCCATCACCCCGGGTACGGCACAGCCCCCAGGAATACCACCGGAAACAATAAAGGGCATGAGAGATGCTCCATGAAGGCCAAACATCCGGAACACCCGGTCCATCATGTACGCCATGCGGGCCATGTATCCCAGATCCTCAAGGATGGTGATGGCCATGAACATAACCATGATCAAGGGTACAAAGCCCATGACCCCACCCACACCGCCGATGATCCCATCCACCACCAGTGATTGAAAAAAACCCGGGGGGATCAAGACAAGGGCCATGGCTGCCAGCCACTCAAAAAAAGCCTCCACCCACCCCATGGGAATCTCACCAATGGGAAAGGTAACCTGAAAAATACCGTAAAGGGTGGCCAGCATGATCAGGGGCCCCAGGAACTGATTGGTCACCACCCGGTCTATGGTGTCAGACAGACGAATACGCTGACGGGTGGTATCCCGCTTTACCACTCCCTGTTTCATCATGGCGGCAATGTGGCCATATCTGTAATCGGCAATGATGGCATCTGGTTCCACATCAAGGGTCTGCATGCATCTATCCGTGATTTCTTTCACAAGGTCCGTCAATCGGGCATGGACCTTGCCCCCCCATTGGTGTCCCATGGCCATGATCTGCTCGTCACCTTCCAGGTACTTCAACGCCGCCCACCGTGCCGGGAAGCGATCCGTCAGGAACGTTTTCTCCTGGATAATTTTTTCCATTTCCCCAAGTGCAGGGTCCAAAAAAGATCCATAGGAAATATATAGGGGGTTCCAATTGTCTTTTTTTTCCCGGATAAAGGAAATGGTGCGCTGGATCAATTCATGCTTACCGGCACCGGTGCGGGCAATGGTTTCCACCACGGGAACCCCCAAAAGGGACGACAGCAGGGCCACATCTATATTTTTACCCTGTTTTTTAACGGCATCCATCATGTTCAGGGCAAGTACCATGGGCGCCCCAAGCTCCATGAACTGGATGGTGAGATAGAGATTTCTTTCAAGGCTTGTGGCATCAATGATGTTAATGACCACCTGGGGACGTTCATCCACAATGAAATCCCTTGCCACAAGCTCCTCGGGGGAATACGCCGTGAGAGAATAAGTCCCCGGGAGATCCACCACGTCCATGAGTATTTCGCCTGATTTTACCGTCCCGGAGCGCTTTTCCACGGTGACTCCCGGGTAATTGCCCACATGCTGCCGGGCACCGGTGAGGGCATTAAACAGGGTGGTTTTTCCACAATTGGGATTTCCAGCCAGAGCTGCTGTGATATGCTGTGCCATTGTTAATCCTCCAGGATCTCCACTGTGATGTAGTCTGCCTCATTGTTTCTCAGGGTAATGGTGAAATCCATGATACGCAAAGCCACCGGATCTTTTAACGGTGCCCTTCCCACCACCTGGACTTCTGTGTTGGGTACCAGCCCCATATCCCTGATTCTTCGTCCCAGTTCTCCGGTTGCTTTCACCGACCGGATCACACCGGTCTGATGCATTTTCATCTTTCTTAAGTTAATCGTGGCTGACATTAAGCGTTTCCCATCCTTGAAGCGTGTCTGATTTAGCGTTTGACCTCTGGAGCATCTTGAATCTCAACCAATGGAGACCGGCAAGTCTCAGACTTAGAGCAGCCTGTACACGAAGAACAATTGCCCTTTCCACCCACAAAATGGCGAATTAAAAAAACAAATGCCCCCCCGACAATGACTGCAGTCAGCCCCACGTCAACAAATTCCATATATGCCCCCTGCATGGCACACTGATGCGCCGTTATTTTACATGTAATCATCTTTTCAATACCACAATGTAAGACCAAACCATTGATTTGGCAATCATACAGGAAAAGAAATCAATGTCAACTAAAAAAGTTAGGCTTGCCTAACAACAGCTTTTTTTCATGGTCTGGAAGGGATATGGAGGGTTGTTGGATGTTTCAGGCTTGATCACAGCACAGGAAAGATGGAGATGAGGCATAGATCAAGATCTCGATTTTATACCATTTAAAATCAAATGAGTGACCTGCTCTGCAGTTTCATCTATGGATACTTTTTCATTAAAAATCACCCGGTTGAGACATGCATGCTCAATTGTACCGAATATGGCATGTCGGGCAAAAGAAGGTGAGATATCCCCTCGGATTTCTCCGGATGCCATGCCTTCTTTGATAATATCCAGAAGTATTTTGTTAAATTGTCGCACAAGTTCATAGGCTTCACTGTGGAAATATTCCTCTGCATTTCGAACCTCAAGCAAAATTATTCTGGCAAAGACGCGGTGGGTGGCATAGCGGTCAATGCTGACCCAGATCACCTTGCGAAGCTTATTCAAAGCTCCGGAAACCCCCTTAAGGTCCTGATCAATTCCCAGCAAAAAATGTTCATAATATTCCTTGAGCACATGATGAAGCAGTTGGCGTTTATCTTTAAAATACTTATAAATCAACCCCTCTGTAACCCCTGCATTGACAGCTATGTCGGAAATGGTAATGGATGAAAAATTACGATCCTCAAGCAGGGTTCGCATGGCATTAATGATTTTTATCTTACCTGGGGGGATATTTTTCTTTTCCATGAACTCTTTTAAGATATGGTTTAATCTCTGGGAGATGGTCAAAAGATCGGCCAACCGTCATAATTGATGGCCCAATGGGAGGGACAGATTTTTGTTATCAGGGTCTTTATTAAGTCAGGTCATTCCTGTCAAATCCATCAGGTAAACAATATTTACCTGAACATATCTGTTAAAGTCAAGCCCCAATATCCCCGCCACGAAAGGTGAATACCTAAAATTAAGTATTCAACAAAAACATCCGCACAATTTTATTGACACCGAATGGCCCCTGTGAGCATGTTAGTCAACATGAATTTTCAGAAATTCATAACAATCCCGGCCCCTCTGGAAAGGGCTCGGATCAGCATAATAATAAATATGAAAACCTTATTGCCAATTATTAACGACAGAGATCATACCAGATGGCATCTTTCCTTATAAAACGTAGTCGGAATCATCTCACCAATGCGGGAATTATCCCTTTTATTTTGATGTTCACATCCTGTTTTTCCCTCCTATATCCCCTGTCCCTGCCCCAGGCACAGGAAGCTGAACTTACAGAAGAAACCGTATTAACCATGGGTTCCTGGCGCACAGATGATATTGTCCAGATGCGACACATCCTTGACGTATTTGAAAAACAAGCCCCAGGCATCCGGATTATATTTGATCCCACCCCGGCACCGGAATATGATGAGGTGCTGGAGGCCCAGCTCAACAGTGGGTCTGCCCCGGATATTTTTTACCTTAGATCTTTCAACGTTTCCCGTCGGCTGTTTGAACAAGGATATCTGGATACATTAAATGATTTACCCGGTCTTAAAGAAAACTTCTCCACCGAGATGTTGACACCCTGGAGTTCGAAGCAACACAGCCTTTACGGGGTTCCCTTCATCGCAGTGGCCCAGGGCATCTATTACAACAAGCAGATCTTTTCCAGGTTAAATCTTACCCCTCCCCGCACATGGGAAGCCCTTATCGACCAAGCTCGAATCATAAAGAATGCCGGTATTATCCCCTTTGCCAATGCCTCGGGTGATGAGTGGACCATCAACGAAATTGTCTTTTTCAACCTGGTCCCCAATTTCATCGGCGGATATAAGGGAAGAATGGCCTACCTCACCGGGGAAAGCTGCTTCAATGATGATAAGATGATCGCCGCATTCCAGGCACTGGCAGATCTGATCCCTTTCTTGCCCCCGAACCACACCCTCTTGAAATACATTGACAGCCTTTATATGTTCATACAGGGACAGGCGGCCATGTGGATGGGCGGCTCCTGGGACATCCCCTTTCTTGAGTCCGAATCCCCTCGCTTTGAATGGGATGTTTTTGCACCGCCGGCGCCCCAAAATGCCCTCCGATTCATGACCTTTCACTTAGATGCAGGAGTGGGGCTCAACAGGAACTCAGAAAATAAAACTGCAGCCCGAACATTTTTATCCTGGCTTACCCGTCCAGAAACAGGACGTCTGCTGGCCAATACCCTGCCAGGATTTTTTCCCATGCATCGATTACAGCACCTTTCCCCCCGGGAAAAAGCATCGCTTCGGGCAAAACAGCCGGAAAAATCCCTGGAAAACCCCCATGCCAATACCTTTCTGGCCCTGAGAAATCAATATCCCACTGACATCCGTCTGGCATGGGAAAAACTGCGAGAAGGAAGCCCGGACGGATACGAACTTATGAAAGTGGCCAGTGTCCATGTTATCAACGGAGACTGGTCTGCAAAACAGGCGGCTAACTTTGTTCAGGATGGCCTGGCCACCTGGTTCAAACCCAGCATGACATGCAAAAAACAATAAATAAATGAAACTTTTCTTTGGCAAAATTCGACATCAAATAATGGCAGGCACACTGATCCTGTGCATTATCATGATAGCCGTGGGATTTTCCACCATCCGGTATGTAAAACAAGTTTCCCATCAGGTCAGCGAACTGACGGACAACCTATCTTTGCAGATGACCCTTTCCAGGGATATTGCATCCAAAACAATTCTAAGTCGGCTACATGCAAATGCCTATGTGGAGGAACAATCCCAGCAGCGCCTCAATGAATTTATTCGAAATCATCGGGACCTCAACACCTTGATTGATACCTTGGAACCCATAGCCCAGTCTTCACATCGCAACCCGATCCTGGAAAACATCCGTACCTCTGTCTTGGCATATGGCAAGGCCTTTGGGCGGGTGGTCCAGTTAATCCGCCTGCAACAAGATATTCTGGCCAACGAAATGATACCCAGCCAGTATCGTATCGACAGCCGATTCAGCGCACTTCGCACGGGCATCCCCGGCAAAGATACCCTGCAGCAGTTTCTGGCACTGGGGAATGCCCAAATGGCCTGGATGCAAATGGTCAACCACAGCATCCAATATACACAGAATAAAAATGCACGCCATGCCGTTCTCTTCAACAAATACTTTGTCTCGGCACAAAAGGATCTGTCAAGCCTTATACCCCTTTTCCAGGAAGATTCCCTGGAACAAAAAAATGCCGTGGAAGCCTATAACGCCATGGGTAGATTTTCCACCGGATTTGAAAAAATCCATGTTGCATCCATTGAATTAAATCAGCTTTTAAAAACCACCTGCAAAGACCTGGAAGCTGAAATCAATGAAGCCGTTGACGCCAGCGTAAAAAGCATTGAAGCTGAATACAAAGCCCAGAACATTACCTCAAAAAAAATCTTAACCAAAAGCTGGTTTCTTCTATTTTCCGCCTTCGTGATTTCACTTGTGCTGGGAACCATTATAAGCTTTTTGATTACCTCAAAAATAACCACCCCCATTCACCAGCTCATGTGTGCTTCCAGAAATATCGCAGACAGAGATCTCCACCACTTGGCAGGGCACCTCACAGCACTTTCAAAGGGAGATCTGGAACAGGATTTCCATATATCTGCCCAGCCCCTGCACATCCGTCAAAATAACGAAGTAGGGCAGATGGCAAATGCCTTTAATGACATTGTTCACCAGCTGGGTCATACAGAAAAAGCCTTTTCACGGATGAAAGCATATTTAAGGTACATGGCAGATACGTCCACCAGTGTTGCCAATGGTGATCTGTCCGTGGAAGCAGCTGTAATTTCAGAAAAAGATGAACTGGGAAATGCCATTGCCACCATGGTGAACAATCTGAGAGTCTCCCACACCAAAGTTCAGCAGTATCAGAATCACCAGCAGGATCTTGTGGAAAAGAAAACCGCCCAGTTAAAAGCCACTAACAGCCAGCTTCAAAAATTCAACCGGGATTTGAACCGGGAAATTGAAGAACGCAAGGATGCACAGGATGCCCTCCAAAAGAACAAACAGCAGCTGAATCTGGCTCTCAAGGCAGCGGTCATGGGTATATGGCAATGGACACCTTCCACCGGAACAATGCTCCTTTCCGGCGAACATCCCGCGCTTCTGGGGATTGACAAAAATATGTTCAAAAACACCCTTGAAGACTTTAAAACATACATTCATCCCGAAGACAGGGAAGTTGCCGACCTTTTCTTCAAAGCAATTGCATCGGAAAACACCGCCGATTCTTTTACGTACAAAGTGGTGTGGCCCGACGGGACCATCAGATGGATGCACTCCCACGGGAAAGCCATCTGGGATGACACCACTCGTATCCACCGCATTGTGGGGATCACCCAGGATATCACCCAACGTATTCTGGCTGAACAGGAACACAGTGAAAAAAAGAAGCTTGCTGCGGTGATGGAAACCGCAGGTGCCGTGTGCCATGAGCTGAACCAGCCCCTGCAGATCATATCCGGATGTTGTGAACTTTTAAATGAAACCCCGAATCTAAGCCCGGGAACTGCCCGGAAACTGGCCATGATTGATCAGCAGGTAAAGCGGATGACCACCTTGAACCATAATCTGATGAATATCACAAGTTACCGCACGAAAGCGTACCTGACCTCCACCATTATTGACATCAGCGAAGCCTCCAGGAAAAAAGAAGCGGAAGAAACCTGATCATCCAGTGCCAACAAGTCAAAACCCAATCATCTTCAGAAAGGAATGATTCATGCGTCTAAAATCTATTCCCAACTGTGGCAGAACCCTTGATTCAGTGCGCCTGCGGCGCACTGAATGCCGCAGGAATTTATGATATTTATGAACTCACGTGTTGGGCTTGCTCATAAAAATTTTATTGATATACCATTTATCAAGCCCAGGTTACTGCATTCTATGAAGGCCGCCCCGGGGAAACGGCAAATTAAACACAGCCGAGTCCCTAAGATGGTTTGATTTTTATTACAATCATGATAAAAACACGGCACTCAAAATAATATTTAACGAAACTTTTCAGTTTGGAAGATATCATGGGACCCAAACGAAAGTTCACAAAAAATCCGTGAGCCCGCAATGAAAACCGATCAAAGCATCTTGCCTGAAAAAAGTTCTCCATTATCCCAATTTTTACAAGGGGCAAAGGATACCTTTCCTTTAATTGTAGGTGCCATTCCTTTTGGCATTATCTTTGGAACCCTGGCCGCCACGGCTGGCCTTTCCTTTGCCGCCACCATGGGAATGTCTCTATTTGTTTTCGCCGGCTCCTCACAGTTTGTGTGTGTGAGCCTGGTGACGGCGGGTACAGCCTGGCCCATGATTGTCTTGACAACCTTTGTGGTGAACCTACGCCACATGCTCTACGGCGCCACCATGGTGCCATTTTATAAAAATTTGCATCCCCTGTGGAAAATGGTGCTGGCCTTTGGGCTAACGGATGAAACCTTTGCCGTGGCTGTTACCCGGTACATGCAAAAAGATGATGCCCCCCATAGAGAATACTACAACCTTGGCTCCATGGTGTTCATGTACACCAACTGGAACCTGTGCACCATCATTGGCCTCACAGCCGGAAAAACATTCCCGGGCATCTCTGAATGGGGACTCGATTTTGCCATGCCTGCCACCTTCATAGGTATTGTCATTCCCTATCTTGTGTCAAAACCCATGTGGGCCTCGGTAATAACTGCCGGAACGATATCCATTCTGGCTGGCGGACTTCCCCATAAACTGGGACTCATGGTGGCGGCAATTGCCGGTGTTACAGTGGGCCTGGTGTGTGAGAAATTCTTTTGCAGCAAAAAGGAGGCGGCATGATCTTTGGCATAGACATTCAAATGAATGAAATTTATATGGTTGCAGGAATGGCGCTGGTAACCTTTGGCATACGATATATCATGTTTCCCATTGCCGGACGTTTTCGATTCCCAGAACTGTTTGAAAAAGGCCTGTCATATGTCCCGCCGGTTGTACTCACCGCCATTATTGTGCCAGCTATTCTCATGCCCACAGGGGACACCCTTAATTTAAAGTTGTCCAATCCCTATCTTATCGGGGCCATTGCCGCCTGTATTGTTGGTGGACTGTTTAAAAATCTGCTGTTGACCATTGTGGTGAGCATGACCGTGTTTTTAGGGTTTCAATGGATATTTGCCATGGGGTAATTTAGAAAATCGTATGGCTTTTAAAGCACAATTTTCTTTAAGGTATAATATTAGTAAAGTCATGGCACTGATTGCAAAAAATTTCCGATTTTTTATGTATATGGTGGCAAAGATCACAATCAAGATCCTGTCCATAGTGGATTGAGTCATGGGGATTCGGGTCCAGCGTATCAGTAAGAGCTGCGACCTTCTGCCCGTTTATATGGCACTTTAAACAACGATCCGTTCCAACCAGACCGTAGCTCTTTTTTTCTCCATGACAATCACTGCAGAAGACGCCCCTGAGCAGGTGCAAATGACTTCCGGAAATTTTACCATCAAGAGACATTTCCTCCTTTTCATGGCATTCAAGACACCCGTCCATTCGCATGCTTTGGGTTGAGACATGATCCGCACCCAATATGGATTCGTTCTGGTGACACTGCCTGCAATCTCCAGGCCCATCTATCACTACTTTTCGATCGGCTGAAACACCATTCCCCACCCATAAAAAGATCAAAAACAAATAGAGCATTACACTCTTAATTATTTCAAAAAAAGCGTTTGTCGTCATTGAAATTTTCATCTATTCCTCTTCATCCTCAGCTTTTTTGATTTTTCCATTCAAGCGTGTTGAGTATGGCCCGACGATCAAATTTTTAAAACCGATATCCGGACAAGTGGGGGTCAGGCATGTGTTATTGTCATGATAGACAAAGCGCCATTCAAGCCTAAATCCAAACAATCATACCAATAACGCAAACCTGACCCCTTTTTCCGAATATCTGCAAAAAATCCGATCATCGAATATAAAGTCCATCTTAAAGCCGGAAGTAAACACAATCTAACCGCTTTGATATTCTTTAATCCCATGGGCATAAAAATCAATTAGGAATCCAGTAATTTCCAATTTACCGTTTAGTCATGACAAAATTCATAAAACAATGGTCGTCTGGACTTTATAAACGGTAAATTGACACGCTTTAAGTCCCTTACGCCTAACCCCAAGATTCTTCAAGGATTGAATTTTTCCCGGCAATTCTACCGAATACCAAACAATCGGTGGTGGCATTACTTCCCAGGCGTACAGCTCCGTGCACGCCCCCCGTAACTTCTCCTGCAGCGTATAAACCCTTTATCGCCCTGTGCTGGAGATCCATCACCTGGGCTGATGTATTGATCTGAATGCCGCCCATGGTATGATGAACCTTAGGCCACAGCCGCATACCATAAAAGGGTGCCGTTTCCACAGGTTTGGCATCTTTTTGAAATGGTCTCCCAAAATCATCATCCCGGTCACTTTTTTGATACGCATTATACTTTTCTATTTCCGCCTTAAGCCCCGGAAGGTTTATCTTATATTCCGATGCAAGAGCATCAATAGTATCAAATTTTTTTACAACACCCCTTTCAAGCATTTTATCGAGCTTGGCAGTTCTGGATACACCGTTTTGATCAGCGATCCCTATGGCATAGTGTCCTGTTTTAAGGATTGCATCCGCCCTTATTTTTCTATCGGCAAGCTCGTTCACAAAGCGTTTCCCATTGCTTGGATCCACCATGAGACCATAGGGGAAAGCGGCTGTAATCGAAAAAATGTAGCCTATCCCCATTCCCTTTTCATCCGGGCAGGCCCAAGGCCCCAGCTGAATCCAGGAAATCTGTACAGGCATTGCACCCAAACGAAATGCCTCACTTAATCCTTCTGCCGTGGCTCCCATCTGATTGGTACAATCAACGTCTCTTGTCAGCCTCGGGTCTTGAATAGTCCTGAAATCTATGTCATTACCAAACCCTCCTGATGCCAGAATGACTGCCTTGTTTGCCTTTAGATAATTTATCCTACCGCTTCCAGCGTTTGAGAATTTATAGTTGGAAAATACCTTTACGCCCTTTACCCTGCCATCCTCGCCCTGGAGAATACGATCCAAATAATTTTTGGTCCTTACCTCAATGCCGAGGCTTTTAACTTTATCGAGTTGAGGCCTGACGATTCCCGCACCTGAACTGTTGGTAGTATAGTAACTGCGCGGTACAGAATGCCCGCCCAAATGCGTTACCCTCTCTTTATATTTGCATCCCAGATACTCAACCGTCCAAAGAATCGCATCACTGGATTCTCGAGCAACCATCATTGAAAGCTCAGGATGATTGATTCCAAGGCCTGCTTTCAACATATCCTGGTACATTAACTCCGGTGAATCTTTGATCCCTTCTCTGTCCTGTAGAGGGGTTCCACACCCGGCAATCAGTCCACCATTAATTATTGAATTCCCACCGGGAACAGGCATTTTTTCAAGAACCACCACAGAAAATCCTGCATTCTTGACCTCAAGCGCCGCTGCAAGCCCGGCAAATCCACTGCCGATGACAACAACATCAAAACTTTCATCCCACTTTTCAGGGACTTCTGAGGCATGGGAGATTTTGGGTTTAATCACGAATCCCCCTGCCGTCATTCCAGCCACCGCCAATGCACCACCACTCTTTTTAATAAAACTGCGCCTGCTGAGTTTTTGCTTTTGGGTAAGATTTTCCATTTTCAATCCCTCTCTTTTGTTTAGATAATAGTTATCAACTTCGGGACAAATTGCTCGTGCATATAAACCACGGGACTTAGTCTAAACATCGGCACTTTGGGAAGGGACCCGCCCTGCGTTATCAACGCCTTTGTTGAATTTTTTCTTTGTGTAAAAGCATGGAGCCTGATAAAAGCATCGCTCTCCAAAAACACAAAAGGGCCCCGGTTCCCCGCCAATGATGGATGACCGAGATTATGACCAAGCCCAAAGCATACATATGTAAAAGCATGGAATGTGCCACAACAATAGAATAAAACAAAAGGGAGCTTAACCACTTAATTTAAATAATATTTCTTATTTATTCTTCAAAAAAAATACGATCTTCTTTATGATTTTATAAAAAACATTTTTCCATCCTGTAAAAAAGACGGACATAAACTGATGTCCTTAAGAAGCTGTTTAGAAATTATTTTCAGAGCAAAAAATAACGCTGATATCAGCAACGTCATAACTGCATAATCCATAATGCCTGACCTAACCCTTACCAGGTTCTATCATTTTGGGTTCATCTTAAAATTCAAATTTTTTTACAGGCTTGTGCATGCAGAAGGAGGTGGGAGGAATTACGTTATTAACACAGCAACTATTTCTCCGGCAAACGCCAGTCGATCTCCTGCTTTCCCCGGGCTGTCAGGTACTGATTGGCACGGGAGAAGTGAGCGTTCCCCAAAAATCCCCGGTGGGCGGAAAACGGAGAGGGATGGGCGGACTTGAGAACCAGGTGACGGCTCCCGTCAAGAAACTGCCCTTTTTTTTGGGCATAGCTTCCCCACAACAGAAAAACAAGCCCCTCATGCTTGTCGTTTAAAAGCTGCACAGCCCGGTCTGTGAACCGTTCCCAACCACGGTTCTGGTGGGAGGCCGGTCTCCTTTTCTCAACAGTTAAAACACTGTTTAAAAGCAATACCCCCTGCCTGGCCCAGGAGATCAGGTGGCCGTGACGGGGAGGAACAATCCCCAAATCTCTATGCAGCTCCTTATAAATGTTTATCAATGAAGGGGGGACTGCCACCCCGGGCTGAACGGAAAAGCACAGTCCATGTGCCTGTCCGGTTCCATGATAGGGGTCCTGCCCCAAGATCACCACCTTTACCCTGTCAAAGGGGGTGAGATTAAAGGCATTGAACATGTCAGATCCTCTGGGATAAATTTCTTTTCCCAGCCTTTTTTCTTCCACCAGAAATGCCCTCAGATCCTGCATATAAGGCGCTTGAAACTCCGCCAGAAGTTCTTTTTTCCATGATGGTTCCAACTTGATCTGATCTTGGGATTCAAACATTTTTGAAAATATCCTTATTGATAACCAATTCCTTTCTCAATATTTTCGGATTAAAACGTGTAAACACGGTTGAACGTTTATGATTTTTTTGCTCTGAAATTTGTTATCAGTGAATGCAATCTCTCCTTACGGCATTACCCTGAGCATTTAACGACAACGATTGACCCATATAATGCCTGCAATAACAAAACATGGAAAATCCTATCAATGCCAAGCACAGGGCTACACATGCTGAGCTGAACAACCTGGAGTATAAGAAGAATTCTCAGGAATATCATAAAGCATACCACCCAGGCGCAGATAAAGACGGTCGTCTTTTTCTTCCAGAAAGGGGGATAATTTGACAAGCGCTCTGGGGGTAAATTTAATGCAATGGTCCGGGGTCATGACATAGAGGTTATCATTCCAGGTAAACAAGTGGCCGGGGGGCAAGATCAGGGTCTTTCGAGTATTCAAAACCAGGGTCAATCCCTCTTTTTCCTTTATATCTATGGCAAAAAGAGCCGTGTCTTCATAGGAGAAATACACCTTTTCAAGGATCCCTTCCCGGGTCTGGAAAAGATGATATCCCATTTCATCCTTTTGAATGGATTCATTGAAATGGCGGATAATTTTCGGATGTTCAAACCTACCGGTTTCAGTGTACCAGATTCCGTTTTTATCCAGCCGAAAGAGCGCCTCCTCTCTGGGGATAATCATTTCTTTTGATTTTAAGTCCATTATGTTTGATTCCTGTGCACAAAGTTCATACCTGTCATCCGAATCTTGAATGTAAACGTTAATGTTTAACAGCAGCGCTCATATAAGGCAAGCCTATATTGAACCGCCTGCACAGCAAACCCAACAACTAAGGGAATCAGCAATTTTTTATTTACCGTTTAGCCGGACTGGCATTTATAAAGCGCTGCAACCTGGACTGAATAAGTAGTAAATCAATAAGATCTGACTCCCCAAAAAGTAAGGGATCAGACTTTTGTTATGGGCATTGTCCGTGACGGTAAAATCCTCATCCGCCTTGGTCAATAGCGCAAATAACTTAAATCTGACCCCTTTCATAAAAAAAAGAGACATCCTTCATATCACATCAAAAGTACTTTACCCTTTTCAGGGGGACACCAGAAAATGGCCAGTCACCTCATGAAAGTGTAACGTGTGGATGAAGGATGCCCAAAAAGATCATCACCTAAGAAAAAATTCAGGTTCCATCAAAACACGACAAAGCCGCATTTAAACATGAAACTCCGAGTTTTCTCAGCTGAGTTTCACAGCAGCATTCTCAGCGGCCAGCATGACATGGTAATTCAAAGGAGATGCCGTCAAAAGTGGATGGGTGGCATACTGCATCACTGCCAACTGCTCCGCAGTTAAATGGGCCTGAATAGCTGCGGCAATAATGTTGACCATATCAGAAACAGCTTCACCCCCACTGACATGTCCCCCAATGACCTGGCCGTTATCCCGGCGAAAGAGAAGTTTTATTTTCATGTTGGGCACCGAACCCGGCAGGTGACCGGGATGACGGTTGGGGGCTGTGACCTCACCTTCAACAAATTCAATACCCTCATCCGTGGCACTTTTGCTTGTCATACCGGCAGCTGCAACAGATCGCCCCCCTACCATGGTACTGAAAGCACCCAAGGCACCCATGGTTTCACGGCTTTTTTCCCGGCAAAGATTCGTGGCGGCAATCATGCCTTCACTGCAGGCAACGGAAGCCAGACGAATACCGCTGGGTTTACCCGTAATACAGGAAAATTTGCAGGCGCAGTCACCCGCAGCCAGGATATCCGGATCCTGGGTCTGCATATATTTATCAACTTTGACACCATTCCGGGGATCGGCATCCAGTCCGCATTTTACAGCCAGATCAATATTGGGCTGGGCGCCAATACCGATAATAACCGCATCTGCCGGTATGACTTCACCATCGGCAAGCTTTACCCCTTCAACCTTTTCCTGTCCTACTATTTCTCCGGCCTGACAATTGGTCTTAACCATGACGCCAAGTTTTTTTAGCTCTTCCTCTATCTCAACACAAAAGTCTTCTTCGCAGGCAAGCATCAGGCAATGGGGCATCATTTCCACAATGGTGACGATTTTGTCAAGACCGGCTTTATGCCCCATCAAGGCAATCTGCTCTGCCATTTCAACACCGATGAATCCGCCACCAATGACAACCACATTCCGGGCCGGTTCCAATGCCGTATATACCTCTTTTAAATAATTCGGATCTTTACGGACGGTAAACACATTGGCTTTATCAATACCGGGAAGCGGAGGCACAAAGGGCTTGGAACCTGTGCTGATAAGCAGTTTGCCATAGGAGAGGCGCTCACCATCGTCAAAGACAACCTCCTTTTTGGCTCGGTCTATATTTGCAACATTTCTTTGCAGAATTTCAATACCCTGATCGATAAAACCCTGGTCAGGGATCAAATTCTTGTCAACCTGGCCCATAATTCCGTAGATGTAGGGAATGCCGCAGGGTATAGGTGTATTGACAACATTTCTGATAAGGGTAACTGTTTTTTCTGCTGCTCTTTTCTTCAAGGTTATGGCTGCCATCAATCCCGCTGCCGAACCACCAATAATAACTACATCGCTTCGCATGTTTTAGTTTTCCTTTTTTGGGATATATCCACAAATAACGGTTATTGTTTTTAAGATAACATCTGCTTCCTTATGTCCACATGGGCACAACGAATATTGAAACTTTAATCATTTCAAATACCTGGTCGGGACTTCATATAAAACTTTAAAACTGGGATACTGCAGTAAGCAATATACATACCGAATGCTTTAAAATAAATAAAAAAATATTTCACAAACGTATAACCAACTGAAATAGAAAGACATAGAAAGACATAGAAATCACAACACTCATTGAGCTCTCTTTTGTTTAAATCTTTGTTTGTTAATCACATGTCAAATCACACATTAACAAGTGTTCAATTTTTAAACAATTCTTCCCCGGATGAGCGATGCTGTGATCAAGCCGCAATATGGTCTTCAGAAAAAACTTTTATCCAAAATTTTTCTTCTTTACAGGCAAATTTTATGTTGATATGGAAATGAGCATTAGCTCGCATTGTATGGCAAAACAAAGCAACTTCCGAATTCATAATCAAAGATTCCTGCATCGCCATCAATCACAGTGTGCTTAATCACATTACCGTATTTCAAACAGGGAGACAGCATGAAAAAAAATCTGGCACTATTTATGGTCGTTCAATTTCTGGCATTTCTTTTTATCATCTCATCTTTTGCAAATCCTGAAATTCCAAAAAAGAAACAGACAACGCTGGGAAAATATATCACCGCACAAAAAGCCTATGAACAATACACGAAAAGCCCGGACACGATCCAAATCCTGGATGTTCGAACGCCGTGTGAATATGCCTTTGTTGGCCATGCCCCCATGGCGGTAAACATTCCCCTAAAATTCCTTAAACCGGGCCTGACAGAAGACAACAAATTAATAATGCCTGACAACGAAAATTTTGTTGCCGAGGTGGAAGCAAAATTTAAAAAAACCGACACCATATTTGTAACATGCCGTTCCGGAGGAAGAAGTGCGGCATGTATCAACAAACTGGCCCTGGCAGGCTTTATAAATGTCCATAATATCATTGACGGCTTTGAAGGCGACAAGGACGACAAAGGGTATCGAACCGTTAACGGTTGGAAGAATTCCGGTGCTCCCTGGACATACAAAATTGATCCAACACTGGCGTACAGACCTTAAAAAATAAAAAAGATCTCCTCAACCCAAAGGGTATGGAGATCTTTACAAGAAACAGATCCGACCCGGGACATTCAGTCCGGTCGGATCCGTCATGGTTATGGTACGAACGCATCCCCTATTTTGCCTGTTCCTCGGCACGCAAATCTTTTCTCAAAACTTTGCCCACATTGGACTTGGGCAACGCCTCCCTAAACTCTACCTCCACTGGCAATTTATATTTGGCAAGCTTTGTGGCACAATAATCTATCACTTCCCGGGCAGTCATTTCCTGGCCCTGCTTGAGAATAACAAAGGCTTTTATCGCCTCTCCACGCTTGGGATGGGGAATGCCGATGGTGCAGGCCTCCAGGATTTTGGGATGTTCGAACAGGACTTCGTCAATATCCCGTGGATACACATTATATCCTCCGGAAAGAATCATGTCTTTAATCCGATCAACAATATAAAAATATCCGTCCTCATCCATGGTGGCAACATCACCGGTTAAGAGGAACCCATCCTCGGTGATGGTTTCCTTGGTGGCATCGGGTCTGCCAAGATACCCTTTCATGACCTGGGGACCCCGGATGAGTAATTCCCCGGATTCGCCCAAAGGCACTTCTTTGGTCTTATCGTCAAGATCCATAATTTTAGCTTCCGTATTGGAAATGGGAATACCGATACTGCCCTGTTTCCGGGTGCCATGGAAGGGATTTACAAAGGCAACTGGGGTCGATTCCGTTAATCCGAACCCCTCCACAATAATGGAGCCTGTTTTTTGCTGAAAATTGGTGATCACATCCAGGGGCAGGGGCGCACTTCCGGAAAAGCATCCCTTAATTGAAGTTAAATCTGTTTTATCCATATCCGGGTGATCCAGCATACCGATATACATGGTGGGAACCAGGGGGGCAAAGGTGACCTTGAACTTGCTGATGGATTCAAGCAATGGTTCCGGCTGGGGTTTGGGAACCAGGACGTTGGTCCAGGCCATGCGAATGGCCAGGTTCATGGAGACGGACATGCCAAACACATGAAAGAAAGGAAGGGCTCCCAGCATGACTTCAGCCCCTTCATCAAACCCGGGAAACCAGGCTTCCAATTGCTGAACCTGGTATGAAAGGTTTCTGTGGGTGAGCATGACGCCTTTGGACACGCCCGTGGTGCCCCCGGTGTACTGGTACATGGCCACATCATCCATTGTGACATCCGCCTGGCTGTAATCCGGGGCACATCCGGCAATAAAATCTTTGAATTTATACAGATTTTTTGCAGGGGACACATCGGCTGCCAACCCTCTTTTTTTAGCAACCAGAGGAAACAAAAGACGTTTCGCAAAGGGCAGATAATCCCCAATGGACGTGTAAACAATGCTTTTTATACTGGTTTTTTCTCTGAGTTTAACCATCCGGGCAGCCAGAAGGTCAAGGGTAATTAAAAATTTAGAGTTTGAATCTGTAAACTGATGTTCAAGTTCCCTGTCGGAATAAAGCGGATTGTTGAACACGGCAATTGCACCGATTCTAAGCGTGGCATAATAGGCCACCACGCAGGGAATGACATTGGGAAGCAGGATGGCTACGCTGTCTCCTTTCTGTATCCCCTCTTCCTTAAGTCCGGCTGCAAACGTTGCCACCATTTCACTGAGTTCCGTAAAGGTCAGGGTATACCCCTGGAAATTCAGGGCCGGGGTGTCCGGGAATTTTTTTGTGGATGCTTCAAGGTATTGGGGAATAAAGATATCCTTGAATTCTATATTATCTGGAACCCCCTTATCATAGGACTTTAGCCAGTTTTTTTGGGAATACACACTTTGCTCAGACAACTTCATCTCCTTTCTTCGCTTCACGGTTAAAAGAGAGGCCTCTGCTGGATTTCAGATCTTTATAAATTGAAGACAAAGGTAATGTCCCTACGTAACGGGCTTATATCCATTTATTCCTGATAACGGATACAGCACGGATATGAACACCATCAAAAGTGCAGCAACACAAGCCTGAAACAGCTCACCCAGAAATCAGCCAAAAGATTTAATCTTCAAGTGATAAAGGTAAAAGCAGATTACTGTCAAGAAAAAAAAACAAATAAGCAAACATTGTTCACTCATTTAAATGAAGCTCTTCTTCAAGGTGTTTTTTTATTCTCAATTCAGAGGTGTGAAGCAATGTCCACGTTTTTGATGTTCCTAAAAATGGAGGAGGAGCCAGGCGTACCTTATTCCTTTATCCATAATATTTTGGGTTCGCATCGGGTTTGCCGGCACAGGCCCTTTAAAATCGATTCAAAAGTTCCCACCACATCCGCAGATCATTGAATTCATCGTGACACGCCTTTGTCGGTGAGCTGGCCACCTCACTATTCCATGCTTCAACAAACTCATCAGAATTAAATTTAAACCCATTCTTTTCAAGAATCCTGTGAATTGCATCGTAACTCTCACACCGATTCAGTGTATCCCTGATTCCATGATTTTCTGGAATTGAATGAATAAATCGCCTTGCATCATTTACCGACATCGTCTTATCTCCTTTACTCCAGAGTCATAAGTTCTCATAACTTGTTCAAATCATTATCGCCAACAACATGAGTTGTCATAGTTCAAGCTTAATAATTTCATAGAGTTCAGCAATATCAGCACAAAACGTGCAGAGAACTTATGGCTGTAGAACCCTTTATAAATACGCACCCTGTTGACACTGCTGACAATCCATTGATTTGCACACAGGATGCCGCCCTGCAAGATTGATCAAAATCATATTTCAACAGTCTGATATTAATACAAATAGATTACCATACCTTCAAAAACAAAAAACATAACACTTAAAAAAATTAATTACAATTTTGAGACTAAACATATAAATACTTTCAATTTTGGAGTGAAATTCAAAAATTTTTATCCTGCATTCACGCCCCATTTCTGAACTCAAAAACAATTCTGCTATATGCAAGTAAGGAGAGTTGGGTTATGAGCATCGACAATTAAATACTGGTCCAATTTTTGCTTATCATGTCAGAAATGGGGCCTGCGCAAATACATGGACACCCGTCACAGTTGGCGGAGGAATGGAGTCAAGCTTGTGTTGTGACCACTCTCAAATAAGAAGAAGAGGCAATAAAAAACGCATCAAAGTTCAAAGGGAGAAAAATACAGTGAAAAACACCGCCCCCGGCCATTTAGAAACGCAGCCAAGGGTAAAAAAAACAACCTCCCAGAGGGCTAAAATGGAAGAAAGTTTTCCCCATTGTCAATTCAGCCTGTGCAATGTACCGCCGTGGGTTGTTGGTTCCAGAGCCTTTAATGACAACCCACAGCAGCTGCATATTCAAGGCGTTCGGACCACCCATTCTCATTTTTTCAACCAACTGGATCAATTATCAACCTGGGAGGAAAGGGCCAGGATATTTCAAGATTACATGGAAGTTGCCTTTCATCTTCACCAATGGCGCAAAGCAGATGCACCTAATGATCATGTCAGTCTCAAACACAGTTATCTTAGATTTCTCCGGGGATGGCTGTTCAATGCAAGTTCCGTTGAAGGCGCTGTGATAAAGGGATGGGTGGAAAGCCGAATGGGGCTGCAACCCACCTATCATCGCGGTCATATTCCGGGAAAGAACAGCGAGAAATATTTTGCTTACTTGACAGACCGCATGGAGGCGGCTGCACGCACCAATGCCATCTTTTCACAACTGGATCTTCTCTATGAGTTTGTACAGTACGAGATGGAACGTCGAGATTCCAGCCTCACCCACATCACCCTGTTCAGGGGCATTTACGATTTTGATGAACATGAAATACTTGTACAAAAGGATGATCGAAGGGCCGTGGTCCGTCTCAACAGCCTAAATTCGTTTACCCACGATTTTGAACGGGCATGGGAGTTTGGCACCTTTGTGTTCGAAGCAAAGGTGCCGGTTTCAAAAATATTCTTTGACGGCTCATTTCTCCACGCAGGGATTCTAAGGGGAGAAGAGGAAGTACTGGTCATCGGTGGAATCTATGACATCACAAGACGGTTGGTATAACGTTCATATCCTGACAAATAATGAAGTTTCTTAACGCCTGGCAAGGCAAAAGGGCTGATCGCCTTTGGATCCGAATGGACCGGATCGGGTGACCGTTGGGAGCTCTGCTGTCAACATTTTCATATAAAAAACTCGATAATCCAATTATTTATCTGTCATACAGATAACCATGGGAGATAAGGGATCTGTAATCTAAATGAAAAACATTGAAGCACTTGACTGGGAGGAAGTTATAGACAAGGCAAAGGCAGCATTCATGGGGGTTGCCCTGGGAGATGCCCTGGGTGCCACCACAGAATTCATGACCTCCCGAGAAATTAAAGTTAAATTTGGCGTACACAAGCAGATTATCGGAAAAGGATGGCTTTATCTCAAACCCGGCCAAGTGACCGACGATACTGAGATGTCCATCTGGATGGGGCGGGCCATTCAAAATTCCGGCGGGTGGAATTTATCAGCCATTGCTGAAGGCTTTGCCCACTGGATGAGAAGTCGCCCGATTGACATCGGCTCCACCTGTTCCAGGGGCATCAAGAACTACATTGTACATAACCGTCTTGAGGTCCCGCCAAGCCCATGGGATGCAGGTAACGGTGCCTTGATGCGCATGGTTCCCGTTGCCCTTTACAGCCTGGGGGATAAAGAAATCCTTGCTCGCTATGCCGTGGAACAGGCACACCTTACCCACAACAATCCCCTGTCCGATGCGGCATGTATATTTTTTGGCCATCTAGTTCATCGTGCCATTATGGGGGCCACACGGAACCAGCTTCGTGACCTTGTCGACAAGTTTATCATGGCACACCCAAAATTTCGCTATCATCCCTATCCCCAAAACAGCTCTGCCTATGTTGTGGATACCGTGCAGACCGTATTTCATTTTCTATTTTCAACACAAACCTTTGAAGAGTGCCTTGTGGGTACCGTGAACCAGGGAGGGGATGCAGACACCACCGGGGCCCTGGCCGGCATGCTTGCCGGTGCACTTTACGGGGGCCGTCAAATACCCAAACGCTGGTTGAAATGCCTGGACCCCAAGGTCTCTTCCGAGGTTCCTCTACTGGCAGAACACCTTGTAAACCACTCTCCTCTGGCCCGGATACAATGACTGGCTTATGCACAGCATAGCTCGGAAAATTGTGGCGCAATAATGAGGAATGTGCCATACAAAAAAGTAGATTTTCTGGATGGACTCAGTGACTGGGGCAGTCGCCTTTTTGATGCCCTGATTTTCCTGTCCGACGGAATCAGTTATAAGGGGGCGCATTCCCATTTTCCCGGTTGGATGCTTAATCAGAGAGGGGTCAGGCTTGCGTTATTGGCATTATCGGTGGTTTTTGCGTTTGCACAGGCTGTGGTCGATAACGTCAATAACACAAACCTGACCCCGTTGGCCCCACCAACTATGACAAAAAAACCATATTGTGATCAAACCGGGAAAATGGGAATGCGCCCGTTATAAGGCCTATCTCATTGTATGAAGTGAAAAACGGTATTGATTGACACAGTGGCGATTCTGTCAAAAAACAAGGTTCATGTCGCATTTGGGGGTCTTGTTTTTTATCGAGGGTGCTGATTGATAAGGGGGGTGCATGCTGTGACCAACCCCAAATTATAACTTATTCATGGTGATATCATAGATACAAAACTCACAAGATTATACTTTCGACAATTTCGATTGCTTTTAATCGCCGTATTTATGTTGATTGGACTCGTACCACTGATATCCTTCGGATATATAGGGATATCCCAAGGGAAACAAATGATTAAGGAAAAAGCAGCTTCGTATTTAATGAATTTATCTAAAAGGAACGCAGAATCTATCAAGCAGTTCATGATAGAACGGGTGAATGATATTAATCTGCTGAGTAATATTTTAGATGTTTCAGACTCAAACTTCGAGTATCATATTAACCAAATAAAAAATGATCCACGCAGACCATATATTGATTTTTTTATTTTAAGCCAGTCCGGAAAGTTGATATTCAATTCAAGAGGAGGACTCATTGATTCCAAAATTCTGGAAACATCCAGTGAGCCCACTTTGTCATGGAAGGGTGTTCGAATACAAAAAAAAATTAAAGTTTTAGGCAAAGACAAATCAAATCCAGTATTAATGTTATCCAAAAAACTAACGAGCCAGAATGGAAATGATCCAAAATATCTCTATACCTTGGTTGATTTCAGGTTCATTGATGCACTATTAAAGGAAAATAATATAGAAAATACTGGTGAGGTATACCTGGTCAACGAAGAGGGGTTGTTTTTATCTACTTCCCGATTCGGAGCCAAAGCCCTTCAAAGCAAGATTTCAATCCAGGAGATACCATTAAATAGCAAGTTGTCTGCCCATCAATCAATTGATTACCGTGGGGAAACCGTCTTGCAATCACGACAAAGGATACCTCCTTTCAACTGGATTGTTGTTGCTGATCAGGATATGGTTGAGATATTAAATCGTATTAAGGAACTTGAAAAAAAAGCACTGATTTATGCTTCCATAACTGGATGTGTTGTGTTTTTTTTGGCTTTTTTTATATCAACGGCTATAGCAAACATGCTGAAAGGAAAATATCAGCGTGAAAAAGAAATGGAATTTCAACTCATTCAAAATGAGAAGCTGGCATCTTTGGGGTTACTAACTTCCGGGCTTGCCCACGAATTAAATACGCCTTTGGCAAATGCCTTACTTTATACTCAAATTGCCCTTGAAGAGCTGGAGGAGGAGGATCTCAATAAAAATAGCATCTGCCAGCATCTGTCAACCGTGATTGATGAGGTTAAACAGGGAAGCAGCGTTATAAAAAATCTTTTATACTTTTCAAGGCACACTCACAGTGATTCCCCAACAGTTGACTGCAATAAATTATTGGTTAAATTGATGGAAATTACCATTCCTCACTGCGATTCAAAAAATATCCATGTGGAAATGGAATTGGAAAATGACATACCTGATGTCATAGCGAATGCCAGTACCTTACAATCAATATTAACGAATCTGGTTGCAAATGCTGTTGAAGCAATGCCTGATGGCGGCAATCTTAAATTGAAAACTCGCTTTATCCCGGTACTGAAAATGGTTAAAATTGAAGTGACCGATTCCGGCAGTGGGATTCCTGAAGAAGACATTTCAAACATATTCGCCCCTTTTTATTCAACTAAAAAACCAGGAGAAGGCACTGGTTTAGGTCTATTTGTCAGCTATGAAATGGCAAGAAAATTGGGCGGTGATTTAAAAGTCGTAAGCTCAACCCCCAATAACTCAAAACAGTCGGGTACAAGTTTTACGCTTGAACTGCCTATAGAGGATTAATGATAAAATGCCTGCGTTCAAAATATTAATTGTTGAAGATGATGTTAACTTGAACCGAGGATTGGTGCATGTCATCAAAAAGCAGGGGTATGAAACAGCTTCTGCAGAATCTGGAGAACAAGCCCTTCAATGCATAAAAGAAAAATCATTTGACCTGATCATTTCAGATTTCAAGCTGCCTGGTATTGATGGCAAACAGGTTTTAAAAGCGGCAAAAAGGTATGATTCAAGCATCCTGTTTATTATGATCACAGCTTACGGAACGGTGGATACAGCTGTTTCTGCCATGAAAGAAGGTGCTGACGATTATATTATGAAACCATTTGATATGGACGAATTCAAGCTTGTCGTAAAAAAAACATTGGAAAAAAAAGCATTACTCGTTGATAATGCCCGATTAAAAAGTCAATTACACAAGAAAAACACCTTTGATAATATAATAGGGGCAAGCCCATCCATGGTGGATGTTTTTAAGAGCATTCACCATGTAAAAAACTCTAAAACAACCGTTCTGATTCGTGGAGAAACCGGAACCGGAAAAGATCTGGTAGCAAGGGCGATACACTATAATGGAGACCGGACTTCAAAACCATATATACCTGTTAATTGCGCAGCATTAAATGAAAATTTAATGACCAGTGAACTGTTTGGCCACGTGAAAGGTGCATATACCGGTGCCGTATCAGATAAACGTGGCGTTTTTGAAGCAGCTGATGGTGGGACTCTGTTTCTCGATGAAATTGGTGATATTGGCAAAGGCTTGCAGCAGGCACTTCTGAGAGCTATTGAAACCGGAGAAATTCAGCCAGTAGGATCGTTTAAACGAAAAATTGTCCGGGTCCGAATTATCGCTGCTACCAACAGAAATCTTGAGGAGATGATTGAGAAAGAAGTCTTCAGAGAAGACCTGTACTACAGACTCAATGTCGTAACTGTTAATTTACCGCCTTTGCGTGAACGTACAGGTGACATTGAGTTATTGGCCTTCCATTTTTTAAAACAGTATGCTGCTCAAAATAAAAAACAGATTAATAAAATATCTTCCGGTGCGCTAAAATTGCTGGAAAATTATTCCTGGCCCGGCAATGTGAGAGAACTGGAAAACATCATTGAAAGAGCCACTTTATTCGAAGAGGATTCTATTCTTTCTGTTCAAAGTCTTCCGAATATTTTGAAACAAACAGCCTCAAAAAAACCACGTAGGAATATTAACTCCCTGGATCACATGAGCAAAAATCATATTCAGGATGTATTGGAAACCACCGGTGGCAATAAAACCCAGGCATCTAAAATCTTAGGCATTGATCGCTCCACTCTCTATCGGATTATAAAACGCTTTAAAATTCAATAGATCCCACCTGCTATTCCATTGATGCAATCTGCCCCTTCGTTGCATTTCGCGACGTTTCAACCACAGTATACGCACCCCACCCATCTTAAAATATCTAACAATTTCAAAATGTTATTTTTGTTTATATCTTTGGCACAGCTGTTGCTATTTATGCCTGCAACAATTTGATGATTTTTCATCAAATCATATTTGATGACTTTAGAAGGCAAGCAAAAAGGCATAGAAACCGAATATCGGTCTATTAAAACTAACTTGGAGAAATTATGAAAGACTACAGCTTTGGAAATTTGATGGATTGGGGCAGTGTATTAGATAAATTACAACACCTGAAAGATACGGGTGAGTTAAACAATCATCAAGAGGAACTGATCAAGTTGCTTCGCTGCGATATCAATTGGCGATTGAGAGAAGCTGCGGTTGAAGCCTCATCAACCTTGACAAATCCCAGTGTGGATACGGTAACGCTGCTTGTTGAATTGCTCAAGCGAGAAGATATCTACTATAATGTTCGCATAATGGCAGCAGAGGCTTTATCTACGCTTGTGCCGGTTGTAATGAAAAGTAAAGATCTCAATAAAGACCTTGCCCGCTTATTCATCGATGAGGCCAACCATGAAGTAACACGTCTGCTGTCTTCTCCGGCACCACCGATTTTTCATGATGCCCTGGACATTACATTAGAGAAAATTCAGATGGTTTTAGAAGCTGCCTGACCCACACCAGGATAAAAAAAAGAGGTACCATTGCTCCCGGGCCTGTTTTCGTTAATACCTCCATCTGCTCCTTAACAAAGAGGAGGGCCGCAGGTCCGGCACACAATCTTATAAAAAACAAATCAAACGCTGACAGGATTATTATTACATTCCTGCATCCGGCCGCACCGTCAAACCACTCCGATGTAAAGGAAATGATGGAAAAAAAGATCACCGCATTTACCATGGACGGCATTCCCAGAATTTCCAGAGCACAGCGGATGGACCCCTTGACTTCCATGAGTGCAATTACAGGGTATAAATCAATTATCATGGCAGCAGCCCAGTTTCCTAAGTTTATCCCCATGATCGGGACATCCATAGGGATGATCAAGCCTGCCAACATTCTGGTTATCGGAACAGGTGTTGTGGGGTTGCAGGCAATTGCCACAGGGAAGCGCCTTGGTGGGGTCGTCAAAGCGGTGGATATTCGCCCGGATGCAAAAAAAGAGGCCGAAAGCCTGGGCGTCAAGGTTGGAGGATTCGATGTGCCGCCCGAGATCGCTGTGGGAGAAGGGGGGTATGCAAAGGCATTGTCATGTTCAGACACCCTCCCCAGCATCCCTATATCTTGACGGGTGCTTTATTGATCGGCTCTTTGGCAGGAATTTGGCTTGTCACCCGGATCAGCATGATTCAAATCCCTGCCATGGTGGCATTCCAGAATGGTGCAGGCGGATTAGCCTCCTTTTTGATTGCCTTTGTCGAATTGATGAGGGGCAACCTGAACGTTGTCAACGAGATATCCGGGCTGCTCGGGTTGGTAATGGGGGCTTTCACCTTCTCAGGTTCCATGATAGCCGCAGGAAAACTTGCCAACAAACTGAATCAAACCCCTGTTCAACTTAAAGGGCATACGCTTATTCTCGGTGCAAATTTTCTTATAGTTGTCGGATTGATATCTTTTGCATTGAGCAGCACCATGCCTTTACCCCTGGGGATCACCGTCTGGGTCGTTATTATTATTTCCGCTGCTTTATTCGGGGTTCTGTTTGCCATTCGTGTCGGTGGTGCAGACATGCCAGTGCTGATATCATTTCTTAATGCAACCACCGGACTTGCCGCGGCCCTTTGCGGTATGGTTCTTGGCAATAAACTGTTGATTTCCTGTGGTGCAGCAGTGGCTGCTTCGGGTTCCATTCTGACCCACGTAATATGCAAATCAATGAATCGAAGCCTTTACAGGGTGTTTGTGCCGCTGGTGCAGAAACAGGATACACTCCAAGGTAAAAAAAGTGAATCACAGCCTGGGTTAGAAAAAAACAGCCCTGTTTAGAAAAAATAGATCCGCTTAAAGATGTGGCCGAAAAAATACGCTGTTCAAAAAAAATAGTAATCGTCCCCGGATACGGTATGGCCGTGGCCCAGGCACAATTTGAAGTAATCGCATTGACTGAATCCCTGATTTCTATGGGTAAAGAGGTTCAGTTCGCAATTCATCCGGTTGCAGGCCGGATGCCGGGGCACATGAACGTACTGCTTGCTGAGGCGGGTATTGACTATGACTTGTTGAAAGAAATGGATGATATAAACCCGGGCTTTAAAGATACGGATCTTGTTTTGGTCGTAGGGGCCTGTGATGTGGTAAATCCTTCTGCAATTAAAGTCAACGGTTCTCCCATATCGGGAATGCCCATACTCCATGTCCATGAAGCCTCCCATGTCGTATGCTGCAATATAGATGAGCGTCCGGGATATTCCGGTGTGGACAATCCATTATACAAGAATGAAAAAACAACACTCTTATGTGGGGATGCCAAGCAAACCATTGAAAATCTTTTTCAAGAGGTTTCCCAGGAGACAAGAGATAATGACGTATTAAATTCCCACGGTGAACATGACGTCATTAAATCCGCAGTGGCAGAATTACTGGCTGCTGAAACCGTCATTGTTATACCGGGTTATGGAATGGCCCAGGCCCAGGCTCAGTTTGAAGTGGTGGAACTGTCTCAGATGCTCCAAAGCATGGGAAAGGATGTCAAATTCGCCATTCATCCCGTGGCTGGCAGGATGCCGGGACATATGAATGTTGTATTGGCTGAAGCGGACATCGAATATGACCGGCTTTATGAGATGGATGAGATCAATCCTGATTTTCAAAAAACGGATGTGGCTGTTATATTCGGGGCCTGTGATGTAGTCAACTCCGCTGCCATTGATATCCCGGGAACACCCATATCCGGAATGCCCATACTCATGGCTCACAATGCGAAAAGGGTGATAGTGTGCAACTATGATACCAAACCTGGTTATTCCGGGGTTGAAAATCCCTTGTATGAAGATTCAAAAACATTAATGGCGACAGGTGATGCTAAGGCAACGGCAATCCTGATGATTAAAGAGCTAAAAAACAAGACTAAATTTCAGTCTTAAATATATTTTTTTCCCGGTATGGGTACGTAGTCCAACCGGGATTAACAATATTAGTATCTCAACTTTCGGACTTCATTTCAAACTGCGGCCATGGTCATCGGCTCCGATATCGGCACCACGGCCACGGTGCTTTTAGGAGCCATTGGAGGAACACCTCCCAAAAAGAGAGTGGCCGCAAGCCACCTGTTTTTCAACCTGGTGACTGGGCTCATCGCCTTTCTGGCCTTGCCAGTGATGATTATGGTCGTTAAAATATTTGTAGATGTCTCAACCAATGGTCTGGTCGGAATTGCCCTGTTCCACACCGTGTTTAATATTACCGGAGTTCTGATTTTTCTGCCAATTGTGGGAGTGATGACGACGTATCTTGTCAAACTTTTTCCTGAACATAAAGAACAATTGTGTGTTCATATCGCCAATACACCCATAGAGGAAGTTGAATCGGCCGTCATCGCCCTTAAAAACGAACATCTGGATCTGTCCACCCTGTTTCTGGTAAACCGTCTTTTTACTCAGGCCTGCAGAATGATGATTTTCAGCATCAAAGATTTGAAACTCACACAGGAAAAGGCCAATCATTTTGACAAAGCCATTGAACCTGGATTAAAATCATGACCGGCACGCCCATTTTTTTTGCGGTTTCGGTGTGGCGACTACCTAATAAAACGTTAAAACCAAAACTCAGGGTACTTTCTTGAGGTTGCCAGATTATTGACGATCAAGGCAACAATCAGCATGATCAAAACCCCGACCCCAACTGGAATGACCGCATAAAAAAAACCAAGGTCATGGATTTTTTCACTGCCGATAACAGCAATCAAGGCAGTTGCCCCTCCGGGAGGATGCAGTGTCCTGGTTGCATGCATGACGGCAATGGCTGTGGCCACGGCAATTGAGGACGCAAGCCAGGGAAATGGATAAAGTAATTTATAGGCAATAACCCCGATAACCGCAGATATGACATGCCCGCCCAATAAATTTCTGGGTTGCGCCAAAGGGCTCCTGACCGCACCGTATATCAATACGGCTGAAGCCCCGAAAGATCCGATAATATAAACCAGATCATCACCGCTGAAAAGGTTATAATTCAAGAAAGCCACCGGTGTTATCCCCAGAAAAGCACCCACCCATGACCAGGCGATCTCTGAAAAACCAACCGCTGGCGGGCTCTGCCCTCCCCCTCTCATTTTGCTGAAAAACGACATTAAATTACATTTCCTATTTTTTTATTTCCATTAACAAATGGTCTGAACAATGTCTGATCGGGCAATAATCCCCAGCAGTTTTGATTGATCATCAATGACCGGCACCCTGTTGATGTTCTTCTGATCCATAAGATTGGCAATTTCCATTAAAGGGGTTCGGGGCACAATGGTGATACAGGGAAAAGACATGATATCTGCCGCCACAAGAGTTCTAAAGCCCGCTGCAATACAGCCTGTGGTTTCAAGACATTGTAAAACAACACGCATAAAAGACGGCGCATGATCATCATTCATCCGCTTTAAAAAATCTTTATCAGATATGACGCCTGCAACGCTAAGATCATCCCTGACAACCGGAAGACCGGAGATCTTGTTGTCGGCCATTTTTTTTGCCACTTCCATAAGTGAGGTGTTTTCGCTCACTGTGACGACATCTCGGGTCATGATCTGATCTGCAGTAATGGCATTTTTCATGCGGGACATGGCTTGAGCAAAGGCCACCAGATAGACTTCCCTAAAATCAGAGGGTGTAATATCCAGATACCCTGGTATCTGTTTCATGGCTTGAAAAATATCTTCATCTGAAATTGGCAGGGTACATTCATTGAGTGAACTAAATTTCATATCATCCCCTCTATAAAAGGTTTGGGTAAAATGGCTATCCTTACAAGAAAACTGCTTTATGAAAATGTTTTACTGGATGCCTCAGCGACAGTCGCCATAAAAATAATGAATTTTCCTGATTAAGTCATTGACTTAGATCAAGTTCCTTTTTTGATAAATAAGCTATAAGAGCCAATAATATTTAAACAGGCTCTAAAAAAAATGGGGTTGGTCACAACATGGGGCACTTTGGGGAGAGGTCAGGCTTGCGTTATTGGCATTATCGTTGCTCTTGGCATTTGCACAGGCTGTGGTCGATAACGTCAATAACACAAGCCTGACCCCATTGGCACCAACGGTAACTGTTGGCCCATTTTGTGATCAAGCCCGAAAAAATCTTAGGGAAAAGAGACGCTATCATGAAAAAATTCTTTGAAAATCACAAAATGAAAATGTGGATTTTCTCAATAAGACGTCTGACTCAACTGTTGTCATGCATTATCGTCATAATCATTGGGGCCAAATTTTACACCTTTGTCGCCCAACTTGAAAGCGGAATCCTCCCGAGCTTTGAAAGACCGCCCGGTGTCGAGGCCTTTCTGCCGATCAGCGCCCTGGTCAGCCTGAAACATTTTTTAATTACCGGAAAAATAAACACCATCCATCCATCGGGAATGGTGATTTTTTCAATCATTTGTTTGACAGCATTAATCTTAAAAAAAGGGTTTTGCAGCTGGATTTGCCCTATAGGTCTGCTTTCTGATATTTTTGCAAAATTAAATGGCCTATCCTTTAAACATAAAGTGGTTCTGCCGATTTGGGCGGACGTGGTACTGAGAAGCATCAAATATACCCTGGCCGGCTTCTTTGTCTGGTCCGTTTTTTACAAAATGCCCATACAAAGCATTGAGCAGTTTATTCAAAGTCCTTATAATCAATTTGCGGACATAAAAATGCTGCATTTTTTTACCCATTTTTCAAATACCGCCCTGATCGTTATCTTTGTATTGTTTTTATTGTCATTTGTCATTCCTTATTTCTGGTGCAGATATCTATGTCCTTACGGTGCTATTCTGGGAGTGTTCAGCTTTTTGAGTATCGGGAGAATCAAACGAAATCCATCTAATTGTACCAATTGCGGCAGATGCGAAGAAAAATGCCCCAGCCGCATAAAAATCAGGGAAAAGAAAAGCATTCACTCTTCAGAGTGTACGGCATGCATGACTTGTGTGAAAAATTGTCCTGAAAAACAGACCCTGGGCTTTTTCCTATTTCCCGGGAATATACAACTTGGGCAAGCCGGAATTGCCCTGATATTAATTTTCATATTTTTCATGGGTATATCCATGGCCAAAATATCGGGTAACTGGCAAAACGAGATTACAAAACCGACCTATCTCAGGTATGTAATACAGAACAGTCTGCCATGGAATTCTAACGGATCGGCTGACCCGAAAAAAATGGAGAAAATGATAAAAGCAATGAAAAACATTCAGACACAAAAAGGTCAAACAATCCAATATTTTAAAGAAAAAGGAAAATAAAATGACCATACCCGGTAATCTAATGACCACTGCAATGGCAGTCATGCCACACACGAATGTGGATCAGGCGCTTAAAACCGCATTAAGTCTTGACATACCATTCTGGCCCCAGTTACCGAACTACAGCTATTATGAAGATATGTATGTTCAGGCGGCAGAACATTTTCCGGGGATACTGCTTGATATGGACAAGAAAACGCTGAGATTTTCCATGGATAAATTCATAGAAGAGTTTGAAGAAACCATGTCCCATTTTGAAGATCCTGAATATTTCGATGTCAGTCCCACCTATTCTGCAGTATACCACAAATTTTTGGACATGGATCTTACGAATAGGCCAGCAATTCGGGGGCAGCTTGAGGGTCCTGTCAGTTTTGGCTTTAATGTTCTTGATCAAGATGACCGCCCCATCTTGTTTGACGATACGATCAGACCGTTTATGTTTGAAATCATGGCAAAACGGATAAATATTCAGCTTAAAAGGTTGAAAGAAAAAAATCCCAACGCATTCATGTTTATTGACGAACCCGGTATGCAGTTCATTTTTTCAGCCATGTCCGGATACGGAGAACAAAAAGCCAAAAAGGATCTGGATTTGTTTTTTTCCACAATTGATTCCCCCAAGGGGATACATCTTTGCGGCAACCCGGATTGGGATTTTCTCTTAGGGATGGATATGGATGTGTTATCATTTGATGTTTATACCAATGCCGAGATCTTTTCATCCTGTTCCCATTCCATTAAAAGTTTTTTGGACAGAAACGGAATATTGGTCTGGGGAATCGTTCCAACCGGTATTGAAACTTTTGAAAAAGAAAACCTTGAGTTGCTTGCCTTTAAGCTGAAGACCATTTGGAAGGCGTTAACCCAAAAAGGTATCTCATTGGATCAGATTTTGAATCAAAGCCTGATATCTCCTGCCACCTGCTGCCTTGTCAACCAGGACAAAGAGAGAACCGTTGAAAAGGCATTTCAGTTAACTCAAAAACTTTCTGAAAATCTCAGGGAAGCGTACAGGTTAATATGAAAAGTGGCAGATCTTGTGAGCAAGCCCAAAATATCTTTAAAAGACAAGTTTAACCGTCACTATATAAGAGAAGGCCTGAAATGATGCCCATAAAAAGCAACCCCATGACCATAAAAAAAATCACAACAAAGATATTTAAGGGGATATTGACCCTCCTGCCGGTTGCTGCCGCTGTTCTGGCGGTGGGATATCTGGTCATGCACAGGTCCGCTCCCACCAAAAAACCAGAAACAGAATCTGTCACCCCGCTCCGGGTCATCAGGACCTCTTACGTGGGACTGGTTCCCCGGGCCATTGGATTCGGTGTGGCCCAACCCGGTAAAATCTGGGAGGCCATCTCAGAGGTTCAGGGAACGGTTTTGTCCATACATCCGCAATTGAAATCCGGAGAAATGATCCCGGCCCACACGGTATTGATCCAGATAGATCCAAAGGAATACCATCTGACCATCGCCCGGCTGGAGGCCAATATTGAAGAGATCAGGGCCAACCTGCAAGAGCTTTCTGAAACCAGACAAAACACAAAGAACTTAATGGCCATTGAAGAAGCATCTCTGGTGCTGGCCACCAAATCCTTTGAACGAACCCGAGTATTATTGAAAAGCAATGCCACCTCCCGGGACACGGTGGACCGGGAACAACGGACATTGCTTCAACAACAGCAGGCAGTTCAACAATTAAAAAACCGTCTGGCCCTGATCCCATCAAAAGAAAAGGCCCTGAACTCAGCTCTCACCGTACAAGCAACTCATCTCAAGCAGGCCGAAATTGATCTTACCAAAACCACCATCAAGGCACCCATGGATTGCCGGCTGGATGATGTAAACTTGGATGCCGGCCAGTTTGTACGGGCCGGTCAATTACTTTTCAAGGCCAACGCCACCCGGCTCACTGAAATTGAGGCCCGATTTTCATTGGACACCTTTCGAACCCTGTTGGATAAGGAGAAAACAAAACAATTCCAGTCCGGGATAACTCCGGATACCTTTAAAACTCTGTTTCAGAAAATGACCGTTCTGGTCCATCTCCAGAGCGGTGACTGGTCCGTCCAATGGCATGGACGAATAGACCGGTGGCGGGAAGCTCTTGATTATCAGACCCGGGAAATCCGGGTGGTGGTTGCAGTTGACAATCCCTATGAGAAAGCAATTCCCGGCATCCGCCCTCCTTTAACCGGCGGCATGTTCTGCCGGGTTGAACTTCAAGGGCCGGTGCAGAAAGAGCGTCTGGTCATTCCCAGATCGGCTATCCACAATAAAAGCGTTTTTATTGTGGATTCAGACAATCGCCTTCAAAAAAGAGAAATCCAGGTGGATTTTGTCCAATCGGATGTGGCAGTAATCCAATCCGGCCTGTCACCAGGAGAGATGGTTGTGGTCTCCGATCCCACACCTGCCATCATCGGGATGAAAGTCACCCCCATGATTGATGCGCCCCTGGAACAAGATGTTAAGGCCGAAAGCCAGGCCGGAGGGGTGGCGCAATGATTCGTTTTTTTACCCGGCACCCCACAGCTGCCAACCTGTTGATGGTGGCATTTCTCATTGCCGGTGCCCTGTCCACCTCCCGAATACTCAGGGAAACCCAGCCCCATTTTGCCCCCAGCGAAGTTGAGATCCGCATCTGCTATGCCGGTGCCACGGCCCAGGAGGTGGAAGAGGTGATCGGCCGCCGGGTGGAAGACGCCATTGACGGAATCAGTTTTGTAAAAGAGATCCGGGTGGATGCCAGGGAAGGAGTGGCCGCAATTGTGGTTGAAATGGATGTAAAAGGTGATATCCAGACCTTTTTGAGGGACATTGAAACGGAAATTGACGCCATTGATGATTTTCCACCCCAGGTTGAAAACCCGGTCATAACTGAGCTGGGTCGGACCGATCCGGTTCTGTCACTGCTGGTTTCAGGCCCCATGGAGCTGATTGACCTCAAGGCCTATGCCGAAGATCTCAAGGACCGGTTAAAGGAGGCTGGAATTTCCCTGATCAAAATAGAGGGGTTTTCCGATCACCAGATCCGGGTTTCCCTTTACGATGGGGCACTGCAAAGCCTGGGACTCAGTGCAGCCCAAGTGGCACAGCGCATTGCCTCCCGGAACCGGGACGTTCCTCTGGGAATCCTGGAAACCCGTGAACGGGATATTATCCTGCGCCTTGTGGATCAACGACGCACCCCCGATACCCTAAAAAATCTGATCATTCTCGACACCGAAAAAGGCGGAATAATCCGTCTGGGAGACATTGCCGACATCCAGGACCTGTTTGAGCATGATGAAGATAAAATCATGTCCGGGGAGAGACAGATTGCCCTCTTGAAAATTGAAAAATCAAACACACAGGATGCCATCCGGGTGGCCGAAAAGGTAAAAGCCTTTGTGGCGGATGAAAAAATACGTCATCCCCAGATGGAATTGATCATTACCCAGGATGAGACAACTATTTTAAAAGACCGCCTCCAGATGCTCATCATCAACGGAATCCAGGGGTTGGTGCTTGTATTTGCAACCATGTGGCTCTTTTTTAATATGCGTATCTCTTTCTGGGTGGCCATGGGCCTGCCCGTCTCTTTCCTGGGGGCCTTTTTTCTGATTCCATATACCGGGTTGAGCATCAACATGTTCACCATGGTGGGAATGCTCATGGCGCTGGGATTGATCATGGATGACGCCATTGTCATTGCCGAGAATATCATGGTTCACCGCCGCAACGGAAAACCTCCCCTTGCGGCGGCAATGGACGGAACCCGGGAAGTCGCGGCGGGGGTTATCTCCTCTTTTCTCTCCACCCTCTGTATTCTGGGTCCTCTGGCCTTTATCCATGGTCAGATTGGGAACGTTCTAAAGGTGGTTCCCATGATGCTCATTCTGGTCATGACCGTCAGCCTGGTTGAAGCATTCTGGATTTTGCCTGCCCATCTCCACCATGCCATGAACCGGCCAGATTCTGACAGACAAAACGTATTGCGGAACCGGTTTGATCTGTTTTTCAACTGGATGAGGGATCGTCTCCTGGGCCGAAGCATCGACTTTTTATTGAAATGGAGATACCCCTTTCTGGGTGTTATCCTGGGGCTGTTTATTCTTTCCATTGGAATGCTGGCATCTGGAAAAATAAAATTCCAGGGCTTTCCAGAGATGGAGGGAGATGTGGTGGTGGCCCGTTTGCTGATGCCCCAGGGCACCCCCCTGAAACGTACACAAACCGTGGTGGACCTAATTCTTGCCGCCCTTGATCGGACCAACCTGAAATTCAAGGAAATCCAGCCGGAAACCCGGGACCTGGTCCAAAACACCTATGTTCAGTTCAATCGGAATACGGACAGTTTTGAAAATGGTCCCCATGTGGCCACCATCACCGTTGATCTGCTCACCGCCGAAAAACGATCCGGCACTATCGACGAATATCTTGCCTTTTGGAGAAGCGAAATTGGAAGCCTGCCCGATGTAATGAGCCTGAACCTGAGTAAACCGTGGTTTGGTCCGGGGGGGCAGCCCATTGAATTACGACTGCGGGGCAAAGATCTTCATCAAATGAAACAGGCCGTAACCGATTTGAAGGTCTGGTTTGCTCAGTTCCAGGGCGTGGTCAACCTGGCCGATGACCTGCGCCCAGGAAAACCTGAACTGCGCATGAAGGTACGAAAAGAGGCCCATGGCATCGGCATTGATGCCACTGAAACCGCAAACCAGCTCCGGGCGGCCTTCCAGGGTCTTGAGGCCGATGAAATTCAAGTGGGAGCGGAAGCCTATGAAATCCAGGTGAGGTTGGCCGGAATGAACCGCAACAGCCTCCAGGACATTGAAAACTTCAAACTTGTGACAATCCATAGCCGACAGGTCCCCCTGAAGGCAGTGGTGGAATGGAAAAAGGAAAAGGGATGGGCAAGGATCGCCCGCCACAACGGCATGCGGGCCGTTACCCTGCGCGGGGATGTGGATACCCGCCAACTCAACACCAATGAACTCA
The DNA here is from genome assembly GCF_054657595.1 of Desulfocicer niacini. NCBI lineage: Bacteria > Pseudomonadati > Thermodesulfobacteriota > Desulfobacteria > Desulfobacterales > Desulfobacteraceae > Desulfocicer > Desulfocicer niacini. Next base: position 224 of record NZ_BAAHYK010000007.1, on the reverse strand, counting down.
TCGCCCTTTTTAGCAAAACATATCTCAATGAATTTCATGAAACATATCCGGATTTAAAACTCACCATCGTCGGTTCATTGAAGGAAACCAACACCGCCCGGATGTCCATGTTGGGATCCATGGGGGTGGGGTTCATCGGTATTTTTTTACTGCTCAGTTTTCAATTCAGAACATACACGGAACCCCTCATTGTCATGATGGCCATTCCCTTTTCCCTCATCGGA